>NZ_AHBC01000001.1:0-54127 GCF_000236625.2 Halomonas sp. GFAJ-1 | reverse complement strand
GGCCACGCGATGGCCGCGCTCTACCACCTGCTTGACGGCTTCGATTTTGAATTCTTCAGTGTAGCGGGGATAGCTCATGGTTCCTCCTAGATACCTTTAGTATAAGGCCTGGAGGTGTCTACGAAACCTGGGGCGATTCAGTTGTTGATGTTGGATGAGCTAGTGAATCTTCTACAACGTTTTTCGTGGAGACGAAATGGATTTCTATACATCGGAACCAACACTCGAAAACTACTGGCGTTCAGTTATTCTTTTTGGCCGAAATGTCGCTTCATATAAGTTTGCTCTGTCTAAAGCTCTCATTGACCTATCCCCAAGTGACCATGAATTAGTTACCTTGGAACAACTGGCCGTGCCCTATGCCAAGCATATCTGTGAGCATCTTCAGGGTAACGACAAGCAGGCCACCTCATCGAGCAGCCGGTTTCTGGATGAATGCCGAAAATTTAATCATGGAGAGACCACCAAAGTTTCTTTAATAAATACGACTGTAAAGCTCGGCTTTACAAACGTGATCGATGCCTTTCATAACGTAAACAGTGGCGATTTGCCTCAGCGTTTTTTCATAGACGAGCGACGCCAAAATAGTGGTATTCGCTTGACGGATAATTTTTATTCTTTGTTTAGAGAGCAGCAGCCAGGTTCGCTTTACGACGAGACCGAAGCACGTTGGCGATTGGTAGAAAGCGCTTGGTCGATGAATCTATCTCGGAACCTCATCACTGTTCAGCATGATGCTCAAAATGAATTGCTTTTTACTAACCAGGTGCATAGGCGCGTCAATATTACCTCTTGCAGGGATGCGCTCAACGGTTATCAAAAAGGGCGGTGTTTCTACTCGTTTAAAAAAATTAGCATTTGTTCGGGGAATGCCGAAAGGGCGGATGTAGATCACTTTTTCCCACACACACTGAAAGACAAGAGCATCATTCCCAACCTTGATGGGGTCTGGAATTTGGTTTTATCAAGCCAGGAGTGCAATCGTGGTAGTGGCGGAAAATTAGCTAGATTGCCATCACTGAATTTGCTGGCACGCTTGCACCAACGCAATGAATATCTAATTACAAGCCATCACCCACTTAGAGAAACGCTTATTCTGCAGACCGGAAAAGATGAACCTGCACGACGCAGGTTTCTTCAAAGCTGCTATAACCAAGCAAAATCGATCCTAATACACACATGGGAGCCTGAGCCACTAGATGATCCAATGTTTTAAAATATGAATAATTTCTACGATCAGCATGCGGCAGCGTTTTTTGCATCCACGGTCAACGTGGATATGTCGCCACTGTATAAGGAATTTCTACCTTATGTGCCCCCAGGTGGTCGTATCTTGGATGCGGGCTGTGGTTCAGGGCGAGATGCCAAAAACTTTAAGGATCAAGGTTATGTGGTCACAGCCATTGATGCATCTCAAACCCTTTGTGATCTTGCTTCTACGCATATCGGGCAACGTGCGCACTGCTTACCATTCCATGAAATAACATGGCAGGAGTACTTTGATGCGGTTTGGGCGTGTGCTTCGCTACTTCACCTGACTGCCGATCAATTGCCTGACGCTGTGGAGCGTCTTGTAAGCTCTCTCAAATCCAGTGGTGTGATGTATTGCTCGTTTAAGTGGGGCAGTCAGGAGCGTGACAAGGACGGGCGGCATTTCATTGATTTAAACGAGGAGCGTTTCACATCCTTTGTGGTATCTCCACTTAAAGTAGATGTGGTTAAGCTTTGGAAGACAGCAGACCGCCGCTCCTTACGGGAAGACGAGTTTTGGCTGAATGTCATTATAAGGAAGAGGTGATATCAGTGGTGATGGCAATTTCTGTAGGTATCGTGATTAGTTTCTAGGCTTGAAAATCATTGCATCACGTAGCATAGAAGCGCATCCAAGCGCCTTTTTTTATGTTGGGTGGGGTGTTGGGTAAAAATAAAAATCTATTTAAGCTATTGTTTTTAAATGGACGTAAGCGGACTGTCCCTCCGCCATATATTACGATTAAGCCGCTGATTTCAGCGGCTTTTTTGTGTCTGAAATTTAGCCAGCCCATACCTCGGCCCATACTTTGATTTTGGCTCTCACAGAATAGAAATAGACTTCTCTGGACGCTCTCTCTTCGTAAGTCGTTTTTATGATACTCGCTTCCATGGCTCAATTCCCTCAAAAACTTCACTGATACAGCTCGTAAGGGGGAACTGGCATCCTTTATTCTTTCAGATACTGTCCTCTGAAGAGTTTTGAATGGTAGCCGCTAGTTGGTAACGACCCAAAACGGACATTCCGGGTAGTGCAGCAGGCGCGAATTTTAGATATACAGTCTAACAAAAATTAACACCTCAAATCACTGTAGGCATTCCGATATTGAGTGGAGCGCTGTTGGATTAAATGGCTGGAACGACGGTTCCAGAAGGCGCGCAACATTTGGGGTCAGGTAGAGGTACTGCGTAAGGCGCTACCGTTGCCATGGGCAAGGATTATCCACCGATGTTGAATCCTTCAGCGAAGCTTTTGATTGAGGAGCCGGATACAGTCCGACGCCGCGATGCGAGGCATCTTGACTATCGCTTGGCCGATCAGCATGTTGTTGAGTTGATTGAAAACGCGCTGGCCCATGCCGATGAAGAGGTCGAAGCATCCGTGTAATACCTACTATCATCTTTATTTGGCTATGCTATCCAAGGAGACAACGATGAGCTGCAATATTCATCAAAACCACCCGCATGAGCACGGCCCGAATTGCGGCCATACGCAAATTGAGCATGATGGCCATGTTGATTACTTGCACGATGGTCAACTGCACCACTCTCATGGCGATCATGTTGATGAGCATGCGATTGAAGTGTCGGACAAAAACCCTGATGCGTGCACACCTAATCATCAATGTGCAGGTCATGATGCGGACCACGTACACGGCCCAGATTGCGGCCACGAAGCCATTCCCCATGGCGACCATGTAGACTACTTAGTCGATGGCCACTTACATCATCCTCACGGTGATCACTGTGACGATCACGGCCCTGTGACGGTTATTCGTTAAAACCAAAAAGGACGCACTGGACAACAGCTTAAGCTGTTGTCCGCCTTAGGCTGTTATTTAACGTCATTACCCAATGCTTCTAGCCGCTCAGGACTGAGGGCAATGTCATCGTTTTTATTGATCCCAATACCTTGATCAATAATGCTCTGAGCGATCTGTTGAGCATCGTTTAGCGAGTGCATAACGAAGGTGCCGCACTGAAACTCGTTGAGCTCTGGAATCTCCTCCATTCGCTTCACCGCTAAGACATCGCGCATGGCGGCCAGCCACGCATTGCCCACGCTTTCTTCGCTTGGGCTTCCCAGCAAGCTCATATAAAACCCCGTACGGCAGCCCATCGGCGAAATATCAATAATTTCGACACTGTCACTGTTTAAGTGATTGCGCATAAAACCGGCAAATAAGTGCTCTAGGGTGTGGATCCCTTTTTCACCCATCATGTCTTCATTGGGCTTGCTAAAGCGCAAATCGAACACGGTGATGGTATCGCCGGAGGGCGAGTTCATGGTTTTGGCAACTCGCACGGCTGGGGCATTCATTATCGTGTGGTCAACGGTAAAACTATCGAGTAAAGGCATGGTGTTGACTCCTGGCTGATTAACTTATGTGCCCCCTTAAAGGGGCCTGTGCTTGCCTTTGAAACTATTTTTGCGTCTATGTTCCAGCGTGAGAATTAGGCACGTCTAAAAATGCCATGGGTTGCCCTTGGGGGCTGCCTATTAGGGCGCCATCACGTACCACCGCTTGGCCGCGCACCACGGTGGCTATCGGCCAGCCGGTGACTGGTTTGTCGTGGTAAGGCGTCCAACGGCTAACGCTAGCGATCCACTCATTAGTGATCAGGCGCTCGGTATTTAGGTCGACCAGAGTAAGGTCAGCATCATAGCCTAGTGCAATGCGCCCTTTTCCTTCAATACCAAATAGCCGAGCTGGCCCTGCGCTGGTGAGATCGGCTAGCCGCTGCAGGCTCAAACGCCCTTTGCTGACGTGATCGAGCATAATCGGCACCAAGGTCTGCACACCGGTCATGCCGCTGGGAGAGTTGGGGTAGGGCTTGGATTTTTCGCTTCGGGTATGCGGGGCGTGGTCGCTGCCGATCACGTCGACTACGCCGTCGCGAATGGCTTGCCAAAGTGCCTGACGGTGAGTGCCATCGCGTACCGGTGGGTTCATCTGCGCCAAGCTGCCCAAGCGCTGGTAGCACTCTGGTGCGCAGAGTGTCAGGTGGTGAGGGGTGACTTCGACGCTGACGCGGTGCTTGTGGTGAGCGAGATAGGCCATTTCGTCGGCAGTGGATACATGCAGTACGTGAAGTCGTCGCCCGACCTCATTGGCCATCTCTACAATGCGTTTAGTCGCCATCAGCGCGCTTTCAGGATCACGCCAGTGTGGGTGGTCGCACACGTCGCCGCTGGCGTCGACCAGGGCGCGGCGATCGCGAAGCCGGGCTTCATCTTCGGCATGCACGGCCATACGCCGTTGGCCGTGACGCAAAATACGCCGTAAAACGGCATCGTCATCGGCCAGCAGGTCGCCGAACGAGCTGCCCATAAAGACTTTGACACCAGCGCAGCCGGTTAGCCGTTCAAGTTCGGCTAAGCGCTCGGCATTGACCGCCGAGCCGCCTATATAAAAAGCGTAGTCGCACCAGGCGCGGCCTTGAGCAAGGTCGAACTTGGCCTGTAGATCCCCTGGTGTAAGGGTGAGCGGCGTTGTGTTGGGCATCTCAAAAATCCCAGTAACACCGCCAAGCACCGCACCGCGTGTGCCTGCTTCGATGGTCTCCTTGTGAGTTTGCCCGGGTTCACGGAAATGCACTTGGGTGTCGATAACCCCAGGCAGGACGTGCAGGCCCACGGCCTCCAGGATGTTGACAGCCGTCCAGCAAGCGCGTAGTTCCCCCAACGCAACGATACGCCCGCCCAAGCAGGCGATATCCAGGCGTTCGATGCCAGCCGGTGTGACCACCTGGCCGTTGAGCACCAGCAGGTCAGCGTGGCGGCGGGTTAGCCGCGAACTGATGTCGTCAGTGGTAGTCATGCCGAGGTCTCCTCTGTGGATGCCGGTGAGTGCAAGCTTTGTAAGCGACTGGCTTGCTCGCGGCGCTGGGCATCAATGTCGGGGGCACGGCTGTGCTCTGTTAATTGAGCGATCGCCTCATCTACGGGTAAAGTGCCGAGATCAGTGCCATCACGATGGCGTAGGGTGACGTTGCCTTCTTCTGTCTCACGGCCGCCGACGATCAGCAAAAAAGGAATTCGCTGAAGCGTCTGTTCGCGGATTTTGTAGCCGATCTTTTCATTGCGTACATCAGCTTTGGCACGAATCCCCGCACCACACAGCGCTTCCGCTAGGGTGTTGGCATAGTTGGCCTGGGATTCGGTGATCGACATAATGACAGCTTGCTGCGGTGCCAGCCATGCGGGCAGTTTCCCCGCATGGTGCTCGATAAGAATGCCGAGAAAGCGCTCTAATGAGCCAAACAGTGCGCGGTGCAGCATCACCGGGCGTTGGCGTTGGCCATGCTCGTCGATATAGTCGAGCCCAAAACGCTCAGGCAGGTTCATATCCACCTGCAAGGTGCCGCACTGCCAGTCGCGACCGATGGCGTCGCGCAGCACGAACTCCAGTTTGGGGCCGTAGAACGCACCTTCGCCAGGGTTGAGTTCGTAGTCCAGACCCATCGCTTCCAGGGATGCAGTCAGCGCACCTTCAAGGCGATCCCATACGGCCTCGCTTCCCATGCGGTTTTCTGGTCGAGTGGAAAGTTTCAGGCGTACGTCTTTGAAGCCGAATTCGCGGTAAATGTCGAGTACTAGCGCTACCACCCGCCGGCACTCGTCGTTCATTTGCTCGGGAGTGCAGTAAATGTGGGCATCATCTTGGGTGAAGTGGCGCACTCGCAGCAGCCCATGTAGCGAACCCGATGGTTCGTAGCGATGCACCTTGCCGAACTCTCCCATGCGAATGGGGAGGTCGCGGTAGCTTTTTAGACCGTGGCGAAAAAGCAGCACACTGCCCGGGCAGTTCATGGGTTTGAGCGCTAGCGAGCGGCCATCCTCGGTCTGGGTGGTGAACATGTGCTCCTGGTAGTTCTGCCAGTGGCCGGAGGTCTCCCACAAGCTACGGTCCATCATATCGGGGGTGTTGACCTCGATATAACCGCTGTTTTGCTGGCGGCGGCGCATATAGGCAATCAGTGTCTGTAGCACTGTCCAGCCGTCGGGGTGCCAGAAAACGGCGCCGGGGGCTTCATCTTGAAAGTGAAATAGCCCTAGCTGGCGCCCCAGGCGGCGGTGGTCACGCTTTTCTGCTTCTTCCAGGCGTTTAAGGTAGGCCTTAAGTGCCTTGCGATCAGCCCAGGCAGTACCGTAGACGCGCTGCAGCTGGGCATTGCGGGCATCGCCCCGCCAGTAGGCGCCGGAGAGTTTGGTCAGTTGGAAGTGTTTTAGGAAACGCGTATTGGGTACGTGGGGGCCACGGCACATATCCACGTACTCCTGATGAATGTAGAGACCAAGGCTCTGTTCATTAGGCATTTCGTCGATTAGCTGCTGCTTGTAGCGCTCACCGCGCTCGCGGAAGATACCCAGGGCTTCGTCGCGGGGTACGCGTTGTTTGACGACATCGTACTCTTGGCCGATCAGAGCTTTCATACGCGTTTCGATGGCTTGCAAGTCTTCAGGTGTAAAGGGGCGCTCATAGGCGATGTCGTAATAGAAGCCGTCATCAATAACGGGCCCAATAACCATCTCGGCGCTTGGGTAAAGCTGCTTAACGGCATGCCCGACCAAGTGGGCGCAGGAGTGGCGGATGATCTCCAGCCCTTCGGGGTCGTTGGGAGTGATGACCTGTATGTGAGCATCACTGGTGATGGGGTCACAGGCGTCTACCAATTGCCCATTGATGCGGCCTGCCAGCGCCTGGCGAGCCAGGCCGGGACCAATAGCTGCCGCAATCTCAGCCACGCAGGTAGGCGACGCCAGCGTTAGCTGGCGCTTATCCGGCAAGGTGATAGTGAGATGTTTGTCGGGGGCAGTGACGGGCGTATCGGTCATGATGTGACTACTCGTAGTAAATGGTTGTGGCGTGAATATTCGATTTGCTGGTGACAGGCGTTAATGCTTGTCAGCGATGTCTTCTCGTGGCTGCCAGTGTGCGCCATTCGGCGTATCGCGAATTTCGATGCCAAGTTCGAGAAGCTCGTCCCGCAGGCTGTCGGCGCGGTTGAAATCGCGTTGCTGACGAGCATCTTCACGTTCGGCGATCAACGCGTCGATACGCGCGACCGACAAGCCTGAGCGCTCGGGCGAAAGCGCTTTCAGGGCTTTGCTGGGTAGCTGCTGAAGTAGGCCAAGTAGCTTGGCGGATGCCAACACACGCCCCTTGGCATCAGCGCGCTGGGTATCGTTCTCAGCGTTTTTTAAGGCTTCAACTAGCTGCTGTAAGCGGGCGAGCGCTTCAGCAACGTTGAGGTCACGGCGCAGCGCGTCGAGCAGAGCGTTATCAGGTTGGATATTGCTACCAACATCGAGCGTTTCCACCTCGGCCAGGGCTTGGTAATGGTGGGTTAGCGTACGCCGCGCACGGGTTAAACGTTCGGCATTCCAGTCCAACGGACGGCGGTAGTGGGTAGAGAGCAGCGCCAAGCGAATTGCTTCGCCAGGAGCCTCGGCCAGCAGGTCGCGCACTAGCAGCACGTTACCGAGGGATTTGGACATCTTCTGACCATCGACGGTCACAAAACTGTTGTGTACCCAGGTATGGCAGTAGCGGGCACCGTGGGCGCAGGTGCCCTGGGCAATCTCATTTTCATGATGGGGAAAAATCAGATCCTGGCCGCCGCCATGTATGTCGATAGTGTGGCCGAGGTGTTTGCCTATCATGGCCGTACACTCCACGTGCCAGCCGGGTCGTCCTCGACCCCAAGGGCTTTCCCAGCCTGGTTGCTCGGAGGAAGAGGGCTTCCACAATACAAAGTCCATCGGGTCGCGTTTATAAGGGGCGACCTCTACTCGAGCACCTGCGAGCATATCGTCTGGTTGGCGGCGGGATAGTTCGCCATATTCTGGGTAAGAGCAGACGTGGAACAGCACATGTCCTTGCGCTTCATAGGCGTGCCCACGCTCGATAAGTGTCTTAATCAGCGAGACGATATCAGCGATATGCTCAGTGACTCGGGGCTCTAGGTCTGGTGATAGTACCCCCAGCGCCTGCATGTCCTCGTGATAGGCAGCGATGTAGCGTTCCGTGACCGTGCCGATTGGCACGCCCGCCGCCTGGGCAGCCGCGTTAATTTTGTCGTCCACATCGGTGAAGTTACGCGCGTAAATGACCCGTTCATAATCGTGGCGCAGGATTCGTGATAACAGGTCAAACACGACTGCCGGGCGCGCATTACCAATATGCGCATAGTTATAAACGGTGGGGCCGCAGACATAGAGCGTTACGCGATCCGGTTGCTCAGTGCGCAGAGACTCACGGCGGCGCGTCAGGGTGTTGAAAAGTTGCATCTGGCTCCTGTGGCGTCATGCCCTGTTAGTCGTTTGACGGCTTATATATCAATGGCTCAACGGCGCGGTAATGACCTCAACCGTCTCGTTGCGAATGGCGTTGTAGAAGCAGTTGGGGCGCCCCGTATGGCAAGCGGACCCTTGCTGATCAACTCGTATCAGCACTGCGTCGCCGTCGCAGTCTAGTCGTGCCTCGACCAGCCGTTGGCGATGACCGGAGCTCTCACCCTTGCGCCACAGGGTCTGCCGTGAGCGTGACCAGTAGCACACTTGGCCAGTCGTTAGCGTTTCGAGTAACGCCTCGCGGTTCATCCAGGCCAGCATGAGTACCTCACCGCTGTCGTGCTGCTGGGCGATGGCGGTGATCAATCCGTCGGTGTTCCATGGAATGGCGTCGATCACCGCTGCTAGTGGCCGGCGTTCACCACGCTCGGCATTTTCCAGGGTTAACCAGATACTCATGGTTGGGTCTCCCAGTTCCATTCACTGCGGGCCACAGCATCATGGGCGTGGAGGCTTTCAGCATGCACCACGCGTAGGGAAAAGCCTTCGATAGTCGGTTGGTTGCTCAGCATGTTATGCAATCGCCGGGCGGCGTCCTCGCAGAACATTAGATTTTGGCCATTGGCCAAAGAAAATGCCTGTTCGTCAATACGCTTAACAGCGGTCTGCAGGGCAGTACCCAGGGTCTTTTCAATCCTGTCAATGACAGCAAGGAACGGCATTTCGTCAATGTCGGGGGTCAAGCGCAGCGTAAGATGGGCATGACTGCGTTGGCTATGCGGTGTTGCTAGGATGGCTTGGTCGCTACCCAACCACGCATGGACTGCTTCGCGATCGACCGGTATATCGTTGAAGTCTTCTTCAAACGCCTGTTGGATTAATTGCCTCGACAGAGCAGCGGAGCAGGGGCAGGTAGATGAATAGCCAACGCTGACTTCAAGTATTGATTGCAAGCCGGTGGCATTGCGCCGACAGCGCAACGCAAAGGGGTAAGTTTTCCACCCTGACAGTGGGCTGATCAAAGCTGGGCGTCTCAATAGCGCTTCACCATTGAGATCAATAAACGCTCGCTCTGAAAGGCCTAGATGGCTATTTAGAAAGGTATCTAGTACTGAACGGATATTGGCCAGTGACAGTTCTTGATGTTCCAGCTCGGCCAGTGCCAGATAAAGGCGTGACATGTGAATTCCACGTGCCTCAGGATCATCCAGACTAACACCTGCTGAAGCTCTAGCAGCGATCATTTGCCCTGCTACTTGCAGCGGTAGGGCAATCCCCTCCATGCCGACCCAACTTAACGTGCCGCAATGTGACGACGTTGAACTGGCAACATCATCAAGGTGATTATTCAGGCGCATGGGCCCTTTCTTCAAAGGGAAATTCATTCGTGACGCTCCAATTAATAGTTATGTTATAACATAACATTAATAGTGGCGTTCCCCAAGAAACACCCTATCAAAAGGCGTTGTGAAACAGCATCATCAAAAGTGCTTGTCTTGGGCCTGTTGACGTATCAACGCGGTTCGCAATGAAACGTCAACAGACTCTAAAATGCTGTATTTAAGCAGATATTGTGTTTGCTAGTACAAGATGCCGACAATGTCAGTGGCTACCAAATACTTATTCCCATGCGGGGAAGGGGTTGGGGAGTTGGCGCCAGGCTTCCATGCCGTCGAGCACTTGTTCCTCGCTGAGCAGGCAGTTGTCCAGCGCTTCTATCATGCGTGTTTTATCCATGTTCTGGCCGATAAAGACCAGTTCCTGACGCATATCGCCGAAGGGCTTCTGCCATTTTTCCATGATGTAACCACAGTATTCGCGGTCATCCGGCCAATTGGCTTCGGGGATGGCCTTCCAGAACATGCCTGCCGGGGCATAGTGGGCAATACCGCCAGCCTGGCTCCATTGCCCGGCAAACTGCGGGCGGGTGGCCAGCCAAAAAAAAAGCCCTTGGAGCGCAATAACCCTTCGCCAAACCAGTCGGCATGAAGCAGGTCGTGAAACTTCTGCGGGTCGAAAGGGCGGCGGGCATGGTAGGCAAAGCGTGCAATGCTATATTCTTCTGTTTCCGGCGGTACGTGTTCACCGTGCATTTCTTTGAGCCAGCCGGGTGCCAGCTGCGCCCGTTCAAAGCTGAAACTTCCCGTATCCAGCACTTTTTCCAGTGGCACCTGGCCCCGGGCAATAGGCACGATCTCGGCCTCGGGATTAAGCGAATGCAGAATGGCGTTCAGCGCCGCCAACTCGTTTTCGTTGATCAGGTCGGTCTTGCTGACCAGCAGCACATCACAGAATTCGATCTGGTCGACCAACAGGTCAGCGACGTTGCGCTCGTCGTTCTCACCCAAGCTTTCACCAGCCTCTGCCAGGCTTTGGGCTTCGCGGTACTGTTCCAGAAAATTAGCACCATCGACCACGGTGACCATGGTATCCAGGCGGGCGACTTGGGAAAGACTCTGGCCATCTTCACCTTCAAAGGTGAAAGTTTCCGCGACCGGTAGCGGTTCGGAAATGCGCCTGCTAGCGCCATAGCATCAGGCCAATGACCAAAATGGCGCCGAACCAGATAATCACAAGGTCGGTTTTACCCACGGCGAGAATGTCGCCAAACAGATAGGCATGCAGGTCGATTCGCACTCCCGCAACAAAGGTGACGGCGACCAAACGGAGTGAGCCATCACGCCGAGCAAGGTGTCCATGGCATAGCCTTTGCCACTCAGCAACGAGACGCTGATGGCCATCAGCAAGGCGATCGAGACGACGCCAGCAAAGATCGAAATGTTCCACAGCAGGGCCAGCGCTACACTTTGGTTTTCCTCAACGTATGGGTGCCATATGCTGAGGGATCTAAGCCGATCGAGGATCTAATGTTTACAATGCGAGCATATTGCCGGGTGGAAAGATGGATTAGCCGGTGTTGACGAGAGGGGAATAAAAGCCGTCTCTGCGCAGTTGAGTTGCGCTAACTGAATCCACTGCTTGAGCGCGCTTTTTTCCAGGGTTTCCTGTGAGCTACCAGCAATGCGCTCATGTCTCACTTTCCTAAAGTGTTTTTTAGGGTGATGCAAAATGAGCAGTTTTCCCCGAAAATTTCGTTCTAAAATGTCGGCTGATGAAAGTCGCTGACTTTTATATACGCAGGTGCTAAAAGACCGCTTTTGGCCGAGGCTGTGTGAAAACGTAGCTGTCGCTATACTCTACCCATGACAGATCGTGGGAGGTAACGATGAAACGGTTTGTCGCAGGTGAATCCCGATCCCAAGCTACCTTATTTCCGGAGCTCCTGGATGATTTTGTCTCTGAAGATAATCCAGTTCGAGCCATTGAGGCTTTTGTTGATGCCCTTGATCTCAAACAACTTCACGACGAGGCTCAGCTCGACAGCCCTTCGTGACTAGGCATAAAACCGCTCAGCAGGCGGTCGATCTCCTTGGCAGGCATCGGACGGAAGAAGAAGAACCCTTGGATGAGGTCGCAATGCATGTCGCGAAGCAGTGACAACTGTTCAGCGTTCTCGACACCCTCGGCCACCACCTCCAATCCCAACCGGTGACCGATGAGGATGGCACCCTCCATGATGGCCCGATCCTTCGGCTGTGTAGGGGCGTCTTGGATGAAGGAGCGGTCGATTTTCAGGGCGGTGACGGGAAAGTGCTTGAGGTAGCTCAGGGAGGAGTAGCCGGTTCCGAAGTCATCAAGAGCAATGTGAAAACCGCGATGATAGAGGCGCCGTAAGTCCTCAATGACGGTCTCGTCGGCTTCAATCAGGACATTCTCGGTCAATTCGATGCCGATATCCCGTGCGGCTAAACCGTGTCGTTGCAGCGAACCCTCGAATCGCTTGAGGGCATCGGGACGCACCAGTTGACGCCCCGAGACATTGATGTCGATGCGGTGCTCATGAAATCCCTTGGCACGCCATTCCACCTGCTGGCGGCAAGCCTCTTCGATGACCCAGTCGCCCAGGCGATGAATCAAACCGGAACGCTCGGCCAGCGGGATAAATTCGCCAGGCGAAATGGTCGGGCCATCGGCAGGCTGCCAGCGTAGCAAGGCTTCAAGATTCTCTATTCGCCCACTGGCTGCCGAAACCTGGGGCTGGTAATGGAGGGAAAATTCACCGTTATCCAGAGCTTCCTCAAGTCGCGCCAAGAGATAGTGCTGGCGAACCAGCTCATCATGGAGTTTCTGTTGGAAGAAACGTACCGCACCCCGGCCCTCCAGTTTGGCACGATTCTTGGCCACATCGGCATTGCGGATCAATTCACGTGACGATTCGCCATTCTCGGGAAATAGCGCCACACCCAGGCAGGCCGTGACCTGGCGCTCCCGTTCATCCAAGACGAAAGGCTCGCGAAAGACATTTTGGATGTGGCGAACGATCCGTCTGGCATCGGGGGCCAAGTGGACGCCGGGAAAAGCCAGCACGAATTCATCGCTAGAGACACGGGACACCAGATCAGTGACGCGCTGACACTCTTTCAGTCGCCGCGTCAGCTCAATGAGCAGGCGATCGCCCTGATCATAGCCAAGGGCATCATTAATTTCGACGAAGTGATCGATGTCTAGGTAGAGGGTGAGGAGACCATGGCCCTGGCGTCGACAAGCATCCAAAAGGCTGCCCAGGTCGGTCTCAAAGGATTGGCGGTTCGGGAGATGGGTGAGCCTGTCGAAACGGGTGGCGAATTCTAGATCGCGATGGGCGCGCTTTTGGCTAGAAAGATCGACATCCACGCAGAATAACAGGGGGGAATCGGTATGTTCATTGAGCATCAGATGCTGTGAAAAAACCGATACCAGTTCACCGGTTTTGTGTTTGAGCTCAAGCTCGCTGGCGGGGATGGCGACGCCTTCTTCGATCCAGGCGCTATGTGCCTGGATCACTTCATCACGCATGAAGGCAGGAATAATCAGATCTTCCAGTAACTGCCCCTGGGCTTCCTCAGCGGTATAGCCATAGAGACGGGTGCTACCCTCATTCCAGTAAATCACTCGCCGATCGCGGTCATACCCCTGAACCGCTACTTTCGGCAGGCTCTCCAGCAGGGCGCGGAATCGTTGCTCACTTTCCAAATACTGACGGCGTACTATCTCGGCTTCTTGTTTGTCGGCGTCGTGCGCATCGGTGCCGGCCGTTGAGGATGTATTAGGCCCATTTGTCACGAGCGTATCGGAAAATTTCCTGCGGTTCCTCTTCAGGCGTTCCGAATCTTTGTGATGTCGGGAGTCGCGGATATTCATGGAAACCACCTAAAGAAAAACGCTAATAAAACACTAGCAAGAATCCTCACCATGCCAGCATTAGGCACTTTGTAATGATTACCCTACACCTATTGGTAGGAGATATTCTACTCATATACGCCCTCAACGGTCTGATTCTTGTTTCAATATAATCATTCTTTTTTAATACATTATTTTGACATATCCCAGCAGATATTCTCATTTTCTTCCTGTTGGTCGGGGTGTTGACCACGGCCACGCCGGGCAATTCCGCCCAGTAAGCAGGAGAATACCTACATGAAACTCGATAATCTCAAGCATGTTTTAGACCTCACCTCCATGCCTGCCGATTCACTCGCCGATTATTGGAATCCGGGAGTGGCTGAAGCGCTGAGGCATCAGGATTGGGCACAAACTGATATTCGTGAGCGAATCGATCTGGCCGCTTGGCAGGGGTTTGTCGCTGACCTGTCGCGCGACCCTTATGTCAACCTTCGCTGGAAGCGGATGTCATGGCTCGCCTTGAATGATCAGGGAGGTGTAGAGGACATGGGCCAGTGTCCCATGGCCCAGGGAGGTGCCTTTAACGATGCTGAGAGCATGGCGGATCGCCTGCGGTACTATGATCCGCTGACGGAGGAGTTTTTAGCACGCCCCGATGTAAAGGCTTTCGTCCGTGCGTGGGCAAAGCTTTGGAGTATCGGTGCGCACGAACCCATTCTCATGCAGATCACTGGGGTTCGCGGGGAAGGCAGCGTCGACCCCCTTCAGGGGCAGGGAATTCATGCTGATGGCTGCAAGGCCCTCAGCATTCTGGTCCTCAGCCGTGAAAACGTGGCGGGTGCCGAAAACCATCTCTACGCAGACAAGGCTGGCATGCAGCCCTTGGTGGATATCACCCTAAATCCGGGTGATATCCTTCATCTGCGCGATGACCGGTTATTCCACAGTGTCGACGGGATCGAACAGCTCGACAGTGAGGCACCTTTCGAGCGGTTCATTATCATTATCAACAGCCGCTTCGTGGACGACTTTCAGAACCGGATGTTGCGTCGCCACTTCCCGGAAGCGATCCTCAATGAGAGCGACTGACACTCTTGGTAAATTGAGAGCCTAGCCACACCAACGCCCCCGGAATTTCGGGGGCGTCTTGGTTGTGCGTTAGGCATGGCGCTGTTCCCGAGCCCTGCCGCTCGACACCTGATTGAACTCTACGGTGCAGGTATTAGCGATGGCGATAAACTGCATGCTTCAAAAGATCTGCAGCTTCCCATCGCAATACGGACGCTTAGTCTTTAAAGAAGCGTGCGATGTGTTCCAGAACTAGCCTCCCACTCACTCGATGCTCTTTCCCACTCCATAGTTAACTGGCTCGCATTATGCAAGTCGAACTCCACTTGTTTGCAAAAAAACCTTATCTATCGCAATTATTCTGTAATTCAGTCGCTATCACTGATGCTGATAATCGCATTCTCTATGCCAATCCAGCCTATGAGAAAATAACGGGATACAAGCTCAAGAATGTCATCGGTAAAAAACCATCGATTTCCAAGTCAGGTCGGCATGGCCCCGAGTTCGACCGTAAGATGTGGGCCGCTTTAAATAAAGAATTACACTGGGAAGGCGAGATATGGGATCGCAGTGAGGATGGTGCTGTATTTCCTAAATTAATGAGTATTGACCGCCTGGTGGATGAAGAGGGAAAGACCCGCAATTTTATTGCAATGTTTCATGATCTTTCTGAGCAAAAAGCGTCGGAAGAGGAGATCGAGCGATTACAGTATTATGATTCGCTCGCCACGTTGCCTAATCGTTCGCTGTTTCGCCATCGTTTTCAGCATGAGTTCGAAGTTTCTCGACGTCAAAAGACATGTGTTGGGGTAACGCTTTCCGGTGAATACATTAAAACTTGATCGTGTTTTTCCGCGACTTGCCCCAGGGAGCAGAAGATGCGGCCATCACGGAGGCCGTAACATCACTCTGATAACGAAGCGTTATTAGCAGAAGCCCAACAACGTCTATTTGGGCAAACATTGCTCCTGAACGGTCGGTCAGGCCAACAGTAAGAAGAGTTGGCGACATTACGCAAGCGCCAGAACGATCTAGGAGTACGCAGCCTTACAGATGCCCTTACCAATTTGGCAAATCGAGGGTGGCTAGAGGAGCAGTTACAAGAGCGTTTTAATCAAAGTAGGGAGCAGGGCGCAACACTCTTAATGGTATTTATTGACCTTGATTATTTTAAGGTCATTAATGATGAACATGGTCATTAAAGGTTGGGGAGGGTGAAATGGATCGTATTTATGCATGGGATGACCGCGAGGAGCGAGTTGTTTATCGTATATCAGGGCATATCTTTGATGATGGCCGAGAAGATAGCGACGTGTCCCCAGTGTGGATACCCGCCAATGAAGCAGACTTGCCTGATGAGATAAATGTTGAGGATTTACAAAAAGTTACGGTGAAAAAATAATATCCACCGACTTCTGTTTTTACTGGGGTAGTGTCAGGTGGAGTAAAGAGAGAAGCTGACTAAGTTAGGGGCTAAGAGCTAAGAAAAAACGCTTTTCATTTGGTCGTTGATTTCTGTGGGGGTTGGGCTATTATCCGCCTATGCGTAGATTTTGTTAGCCCACTAAGGAAAATCGCCATGTTGAAAGGTCTTGTGCTCTGCTTTGCAGTATTATTTGCGCAGTTGGCGGTTTTGAACATGCTTGATGCTCGTTTGTACAATGCTCAAGATGCTCGACAAGCAGTGACACCTGCAGCTACACCCCTCAGGGAAGATGATGTCGAGGAAGAAACTGAGCAAAGTTAATGTGAATGAATAGTAACGTTGGTCGAGAGATTTAGACGCGTTGCGTGCTAGTGTCCCTCGGGCACTGTTAAAAAATTCAAGAATCGGTCAGTACCTCAACCACTGGATAAATGTTTCCCATGAACGTCCGTCGGTATGCTGATCGTTTCTCTCGACTACCGGCATACCAGCCTTGCTGGCGCTTGTAATTATCTAGGCTATTCCAGATTAAAACGCTGCCTTTGGCCTCGTCACCTGCTAAAACAAAGCAGCCCTCGAAAGCTTCCCCATCTACTTCATAGGCAATACCTTTCTCAGTAGAGGTAAGTTCTAGGCAGGTTAGGTCGGAATAGAAAAGCCAAGAAGGCAAACGAAAGTAGGGATTTCTTGGCGCATTTATCGTGTCTAATTGACCGATGAAAGGTAAGTATCGTCAATGTCTATTAAGGAGTGGGCGTATTAAGCAAGGTAGCGTGGAAGACAAATACTTGCGTCTGGAACTTGGTAACGGCATCCTTGTCCGTTGTTAGTATTATCATTAGGGAGCAAGAACGATGGCTTTTAACGATTCTCACGCGGCAAGATCGCAAACGGGTAGTGCGGTTAGCGGTGCTCAATCAAACAAGGTGCTACGTAGTACTTACGCCTTGCTTGCCATGACGTTGCTATTTTCGGCAGTGATGGCTGGCGCTTCAGTTGCGATGGGTATTGAGCGAATGAACATTTTTGTGTTCTTCATCGGTGCCTACGGTCTGATGTTTTTGGTGCACAAAACGGCTAATTCGGCCGCTGGTTTATTGTCAACCTTCGCGTTCACAGGCTTTATGGGGTTTACCCTTGGGCCAATTATCTCAGCTTACTTAACCCTGCCTAATGGCGGTGCTTTGATTATGAACGCGCTGGCAATGACCGGTCTGACGTTCATTGGCCTTTCTGCGGTAGCACTCACCACTAAGAAAGACTTTAGCTTCTTAGGCAACTTCCTGATGGCGGGCGCTATCGTCCTCATCTTGGCAATGGTGGCAGGCTTAATTTTCAATATTCCCGCCCTCTCGCTAATGGTTTCCGCTGGTTTCGTATTGTTTGCTTCAGCGGCGATTCTTTACCAAACCAGTGAGATCGTGCACCGTGCCGGTGAGACTAACTATATTCTCGCAACCGTCACGCTGTATGTATCTATCTACAATCTGTTCGTCAGCCTGCTCGCTATTCTTGGCATTATGAGCAACGACTGACCGTCCCGGCAGCCTCGAACTGCCAGTAATAATCTTTTTATAGGCCCTACCTAGTAGGGTCTTTTTTGTGTGACAACCAGATGAGGTCGCGATGGAGTACGGTTTGTTAGTCATGGGGGCGCCTTATACCAGCGCAGCGCCGCATTCAGCGCTGCGCTTTGCCCGCGCAGTCCTTAGTAAAGGCCATCGTATTGCGGGTGTTTTTTTCTACCAGGACGGCGTGCACAATACCTCGCAGCTAATGTCACCTCCCCAGGACGAGCTCAATATGCGTGAAGCATGGATAGCACTACATCGTGATCATAACGTAGCGTTAGATGTGTGTATTGCGGCAGCTCTTCGACGTGGAGTGATGAGTACGGCAGAAGCGCAACGCCATGGCCTGCTAAACCATAATCTGGAAGCGCCATTTGAACTAACGGGGTTAGGGCAGTTGCTGGCATTGCAGCAGCGATGTGATCGATTTATTACCTTTGCATAGGGGAAGCGCATGACGGCACCAAATGAGCGGCTAATCGTTATTCGTCATGCCCCGCATAGCTCTAATTCACTTCGTGAAGGCCTGGATACAGCATTAGTAGCTGCTGCCTTTGGCCAGCAGGTGAGTTTGCTTTTTATGGGGCAAGGGGTTTTTGCGCTCTTAAAAGATCAAACGGTAGGGGCGCCTGGGCAAAAAGCCACGCTACCGACGATTGATATGCTGGAGATGTACGATATTAATCAACTGTTTATACCTGTTGAATCCCTTAAAACCTTGAATATTAACGCTAGCATGTTGGTTGAGAAGGTGACGTTGTTGCCGTCAGAAGAGCTGCCCAGTTTATTCAATCGGTATTCTCATATTTTAAATTTTTAAGAAGACGGCGAAAATGTTACATATCCTAAATAAAGCACCTCACAGCGATGCGGCCCAGCAAATGTTGCAGGCTGCTAGTGGAGATGACGTGCTGCTATTGATTGAAGAAGCCGTGCAGGCAGCTTTGTACCCTAATTGGGACGGGTGGCATTCAGGAGTCTCATCTATTTTTTTGTTAGCAGAAGACTTATCTGCCCGTGGGCTTCATCAGGTAGCAGTCACAAACGGGTTGCCCATGGTTGAAATGGATGAGTTTATTGTACTGACTGAGCAGAATGAACAAATTGTCACGTGGTACTAATATGGCAGATCAACCTTTATACCGTTATCTTGATGCGGAAAAAAAAGTCAAAATCGACCCAGAGGGATTTCTTGTTGATCATGAGCAGTGGGATGAGCAGGTAGCGCGTTTATTAGCCGATGCTGAGGATGTTGAGTTAAGCGTCGAGCATTGGGAGATTATCAGTGTTGTGCGTGATTTCTATGCGCGGTATGAAATGGCACCGGCTATGCGTCCACTCGTAAAAGCAGTACAGCAGGCGCTAGGCGATGAAAAAGGGCGCTCGGTTTATCTGATGATGTTGTTTCCCGGGAGTCCAGCTAAACGCATTGCGCGCTTGGCTGGCTTACCTAAGCCAACTAACTGCTTATAAGAGAAAAATGGGTGTGGTGCAGCCCAAGAAGTTCTAAATATTGTTAAACAATATCCCCGTGGGTGCATACCGATAGCACTATCGCATCATCGGTGCTAGTAGACACCAGCGCATGCCCCATATCGCTATCAAAATAGATGCTGTCACCTTCGGCTAATACCAAGGGCGCGTAAAATTCGGAGTAGAGGATAATATCGCCGTGTAAAACCATCAGAAACTCTTCCCCGTCGTGACGTACCCATTGCTGATACTCTTCAAAATTGCGCGCACGAACGATGGTTTTAAACGGGATCATGCGCTTTTGAGCCAGCTGGTGTCCTAGCAGTTCATGTTCGTATGTAGGAGTAGGGTGCAGTTGGCCTTTACCTTTACGTGTGAGGTCTCTGCGCCCCATGGTGTAACGCTCACGCTTTGGTGGTGTAAACAATTGGGGTAGGTCAATGTTCAAGCCTGTAATGAGCTTTTGAACCACGCTAAAAGTGGGCGAGACCTGATCGTTCTCGATTTTCGAGAGCGTTGAGCGAGCCAGCCCCGTGCGCTGGCTTACATCTTCTAGTGTCCATTGATTAGCAAGGCGAATTTGCTTGAGCCGCTCTCCAAGACGCAAGGGTTCAACAAAGGGTTTTCGCCCAGATGCAATGCGCAGCGCTGCATGCTCTTCAGAAGTCGCGGTCATAAAAGTCACGTTGAGAAGACGTCAATAAAACCGCATAGTACCACATACTATTTGCACTACGCTGACAGGCGCTGCTCTTATGAATCGGGTAATGCAGTGTTAGGGCGCAGTGCTGAAAGGTAAACCCAGCAGTGCTTTTAAATGTGCTTCAACGCCACTCGCAAGCGTTTTAAGGTTGTACCCACCTTCTAATACAGACACTACACGGTTTTCCGCATAAAGAGCGGCAATTTCCATGGCTAAGTGAGTTACCCAGTAAAAATCTTCGTCCTCAAGGCAAACATCACCCATAGGATCGTCTCTATGGGCATCAAACCCTGCCGACAGCATCACCAAGTCTGGTTTGAAAGCATGCAGCGCAGGTAGCCAGCGCCGTTCAACCACACGCCTAAATTCGACACTATCGGTGCCTACTTCGAGGGGGGTATTGATCACATTCTGCCATTCGCTGCGCAGGTAGCGCCACGGGTAAAACGGATACTGAAAGCTGGTGCAAATCAATACTTCCGGATCGTTCTTAAAAATATCAATGGTGCCATTGCATTGGTGAACATCAAAATCAAGAATGGCAATGCGTTTAGCACCATATTTAGCGCGCGCATGAGCAGCACCTACTGCTACGTTATTATAAAAACAGAAGCCCATCGCATCAGATGCTTCTGCATGGTGCCCAGGAGGGCGGACAGCACAAAACACATTATCAGCTTGGCGTTTAAAGACTTGATCCACGCCGCGCACCACCGCGCCAGCAGCCACACGCGCCGCGTGTAAACTGTCAGGGTTCATCATGGTGTCACTGTCCAGGGTGATAATACCCTCAGATGGCACGCACTTTTCTAACGCCCGTAAATGCCTTAAGGGGTGCACTCTTGCGAGTGCTTCTTCGCTAGCACCCAGTGCATCAGCCTGCATGGTTTGCTGAAGTAGGCCAGCAAGAGATAAACGTGCCCGTATGGCTTCCAGCCGCAATGGGCTTTCAGGATGTTCAGGACCCATATGGTGCAATGAACAGTCAGGATGGGTAAGGTAGGCAGTAATCATGCAAGCGCTCCGTTAATATTATAACTACCATAATCGCCACGGGTGCTTGCGCGACAGTCTCAATAAGTCGTACACAGTGCTTATCCACCCCAGGGAGACATGTCTGTGAGCACACGCTTCTTACATCATTTTTTTGAACCTCGAACGATAGCGGTGTTTGGTGCCTCTGAGAAACCAGCTTCACTGGGCGGTTTGGTGCTCAATAACCTTCAAGAAAGTGGCTTTAAAGGAAAAATTTGGGCAGTCAACCTGAAAGGTTACAACTCTGTCTTTGGCGCCGATTGTGTACGTAACGTCAGTGAGTTACCTGAAGTTCCTGACTTAGCCGTTATTTGCTCGCCAATAGAAGGCGTTGCGAATTTAATCAAAAAACTCGGCCATTTCGGCGTTAAAGCAGCACTTGTGCTTTCTGGTGGTGCCTACTTAGATCGTGAGAAAGGCAATAAAGGCTCTATTCGTCAGCGGATGCTGCAAGCAGCTAGAGAGTCTGGAATACGGGTGCTGGGGCCTGAATGTATGGGGCTCATTGTGCCTGGCAAAAAGCTCAACGCATCTTATGCAAGCCAGCCTGTAAAAGCCGGTAGAGTAGCTTACTTGGGGCAGTCGGGTATGCTAGCCAATGCCATGATTGACTGGGCAGCGGGGCGAGACGTAGGGTTTTCTCATTTAATCACGGTCGGAGACAGTGTCGATGTTCTGTTGCCGGACTTGATCGATTACGTTAATCAGTTTTCGCCTGCTCAGGCAATTCTCTTACACCTTGAGCGTGTCACTGATGCCCAGCATTTTATGACCTCAGTGCGCGATGCCTCACGTAACCGGCTTGTGCTGGCCATTAAAAGTGGTCGTACTCCCCAATCAGATATTTCAGGCATGGCGCCGACCCCAGGCATTGCCAATCGTGACGTGGTGTTTGACGCCGCTTTTGCCCGTGCAGGCGTGGTGAGGGTAAACGACTCAGATGAACTGTTAGATGCTCTTGAGACCCTATCACGAATGAAACCGCTGCGCGGTGATCGGTTGGCAGTCGTATCTAATGGGTTAGGCCCCGCCATGCTCGCTATTGATAAGCTGATTAGCGCGGGTGGAAAGCTGGCTGAATTCACTGAGGAAACGCAGGCGGCACTGCATAAAAGCCACGTAGATATGAGTAAGCCTGGCGAAAATCCTGTGGATTTAGGCGGTAACGCGACACCTGAGCGCTTTGTTGAAGCGCTGAGCATCGTTACCAACGATGCTAATGTCGATGCCGTGTTAGTGGTACATGCACCTACTCGTTTAGCGCCTTCGGTTGTTACTGCTAACGCATTGATTGATAACCGCAAGTCTTTTAAACGTAATCTTTTAACTAGTTGGATGGGGCTAAAAGAGGCTTTAAATGCTCGCCACGAATGTAACGTGGCAGGTATCCCCACCTACACATCGCCAGAAAAAGCGGTTAAGGCGTTTATGCATATGGTGGATTACCAGCGAGTGCAGGCGCTTCTTCAAGAAATACCTCCTAGCTTACCGTTCTCTACCAGCCCGGCCATTCGTGCGGAGTGTCGCGCCCTCATTACTCAAGCCAAAGAGCAGGGTAGACAAACGCTTACTCATTCTGAAACAGCCCAGGTGCTGGAAGCATATGGCATACCTGCGGCCCCTAGCGTTTACCTATCCAGCCCAGATGATGCTTTGGCATTATCAGACAACTTTCCGGGGGCCAAAGCACTAAAAGTCATCCACGAGGGTAACTGTCGACCTTATCGCTACCGCAAGCACCCTCACAAAATATCTGCCGGCTTAATGCAGGATTTAGAAACCCCTGAGCAAGTAGCGGAGGGCGTGCGTCAGCTAGGCGACAAGGTGCGCGAAAAATTTCCTGAGTACGCTATCCGTGAATACTGTTTGCAGCCGATGCAGCGGGGTAAACACTCGATGCAGATCTGCGCGGGTATTACCCGTGATCCCGTTTTTGGGCCGCTTATCGTCTTCGGTATAGGCGGTTACAAAGTCAATGTTTTGGCAGACCGTCAAATAGCCTTGCCTCCCCTTAATATGAGCTTGGCTGCCGATGTGGTGGGTAGAACACATGCTGCCTCATTGATTCGTGAGCACTCGGCGGATCCTGAACGGGACATTCAGCACTTATGCCAGCTGCTGGTGAAACTGTCACAAATGGCGTCTGATTTAGGTGATTTACGCGGCCTAGAGCTTAACCCCTTGCTGTTAAACCGTGATGGTATGCTGGCCGTAGATTTTGCCATGGATCTTGGACCGCCCGCTCGTTTTGCCATCATGCCTTACCCAGAAGAACTTCGTGAGTGGGTAACGCTGAAAAATGGTTGGCAGGTAGAGGTTAGGCCAATTCGAGCGGAAGATGCGCCATTGATCACAACGTTCCATCGGCAGCTGTCAGAAGAGAGCATTCGCTTTCGCTATTTTCATCATAAATCTAACCTGACCCAGCGAGATTTATCGATCCTTTCGCATATTAACTACGATCGACAAATGGCCTTTATTGCCGAGCATCAGCATGATGACGGTAGCAAAGAGATGTTAGGTGTCGTGCGAGTGTGGAATGATCCGGATAATATTCGTACAGAATTCTCGGTGATTATTCGCGATGACTTGCAGGGGCTGGGGATTGGTAGCCTTCTGATGAAGAAAATGATCGACTACTGCACCAGCATTGGCACCCTTGAGATGATTGGGAAGATAATGGTTGATAACCATCCGATGCGGGCTTTGATGAAGCACTTGGGCTTCAAGTGTCGATACAATATGGAAGAGCAGGTGGTTGATGCCGTGTTGCGCTTAAACGAACCTGAAAGTGAGTGGCAGTTGCACCGATTGGAGAGCCAGCCTGACTAATAGCCTCAGGCCTACAGTAAACATGTAGGCCTGGTTAAGAGCTATCTGTGTTAGTTGCTAAGGGGCGAGGCGGAAACGACTCCAAGCGCCACCGTCACGCCGCTCGAAACGCAGTCGGTCATGAAGGCGGCTGGGTTGTCCCTGCCAGAATTCAATCATTTCAGGTGTGACTCGATACCCGCCCCAATGAATGGGTCGAGGAATGTCTTGTCCATCGTACGCTTGTTCAAAGCGTTTTTGGCGCTCTACGATCCAGTTGCGATCAGGTATCACCACACTTTGGGTGGCAATCCAAGCACCTAATTGGCTGCCCCGTGGTCGGCTTGAGAAGTACTCATCGGACTCGTCTGCTGCCACTTGTTCGACCGGCCCTTCAATACGTACCTGGCGTGATAGCGATGGCCACCAAAACGTCAAGGCTGCGAAAGGCACATTGCTTAATTCGCTGCCTTTATGGCTATGATAGTTGGTAAAGAATACCATGCCGCGTTCATCAAAACCTTTCAGTAACACTACTCGTGCATGGGGACGCCCTTGGCTATCCACCGTTGAAAGGGTCATGGCGTTGCCGTCTTTCCCCTCGTTTTCTAGGGCGAGGCTGAACCATTCGTCGAATAGTACGAATGGGTTGTCGGGGGCTTGCGCCTCATCTAGGCGGCCGCCTTCATAATCACGCCTAATATCGGCTATGTTACGCGTCATTGAATGGTGCTCCCTTGCGGTAAAGTTGAACTTTGCTTTCCATGTTCGCTGGTCTGCCGTTAAAGCTCAAGTATTGATCAGAAAGCGGTGCATCAGATGTTTTGTTCTAGGAGCCGCTGCGGATTAATGAGAAACTCTCTCAGCATGACAATAGAGGACTCTAAATGCTCCGTAATACACAGCGCGTATTGGTATGGGATGGGCTAGTACGCTTATTTCATTGGGGACTGCTAGTGGCAGTCGCTTTTTCGTACTACACCACCAAAACAGATGGGGCTCCTTTTTTATTCCCCATCGAAGTACATGCGCAAGCAGGTTACATCATTATAGGCTTGCTGGTCTTTCGTGTTATTTGGGGCTTTGTGGGCAGTTTTTATGCGCGTTTTAGTACTTTTTTATACCCTCCTAGTAAGACGGCTGTTTATGCGAAAGCCCTTCTGATCCGCCGCGCTTCCCCTTATGCCAGTCATAACCCGCTGGGTGGCTGGATGGTGATTTTGTTGCTGTTATCATTAGCTTTTCAGTCAGTGAGCGGTCTTTTTTTAAGCGACGATATTTTTTTTCAGGGGCCGCTTTATAGCTTTGTAGGCCGTGATATTAGTCGAGAGATTGCGAGTTTGCATGCTCTCAACAGCGACTTTTTACTCATATTAATTGGTTTGCATGTGGCGGCATTGGTTGCCCATAAACTGCTTGGAGAGGGCTTGGTATCGGCGATGGTGACAGGAGCTAAACGCTTCCAGCAGCCACCCGTTGACTTAGTGTCGGCAAGAATTCGCGTTCGTCGGGTACAAGCGGGGGCAGCGCTCCTGATTGCGGTAGGTGTCACTGGTTGGCTGTGGTTCTATTAGTAGGGTCTTGAAAGAAAAGGGGTAGTAGACACGGGGGCAAGGCATGTGGAAGGGGGGGCGATGGCCTTGGTAGCAGCGCAAGCGCCAAGGCCAAGACCATAACAGCCTACTTCTCTAGGCGCTGCTGACGGCTGCGAAAGCGTGCATAAGCCATGCAGCCGGTAAAAAGGGCGAGTGAAACGAGTGCTTCTAACACACCACGAAGCCCTTGTCCTGGCAGGGTGGCCAGCATTACCCCCTGTGTAAAATAGAGCAGGCTCACAAACGCAAGCCATGCATGCCCACGCGCGCGTTGTCCAATAATTGAGGGTAAAAACAGCACCAGTGGCAGCACGAAAGCCACCACCGGGCGCCAATTAAACGTATCTTCTTGGATAAAAAAACCTCGGTAAATCACCAGCAGTAATAGGACAACAAAGCTGATAAGCACAAGTTGTCGCGACTGATGAGTCAATTTAGCGAGCCCATGGCGTGTTTCAAGCTCCTCTAGCCACTGCCTCATGAGGCACTTCCTCCGCGCATTTGATTAAGTGCTAATGCCAGTCGCGCAAGCCGTTTTCCTTGAGCAACGCACAGCGTTCGTTCGTGCTCATCCACTGGTCTATCGCTGCGCACGCCTGCCACATGGCTTGCACCGTAGGGTGTGCCGCCTGTCTGGGTATTAATCAATGCAGTCTCACTGTAGGGAACACCTGCGTAGACCATGCCATGGTGGAGTAAAGGTACCAGCATGGTCAGAAGCGTACTCTCTTGGCCACCATGCAAACTGGATGATGATGTGAAGGCACTGGCGGGTTTGTCGATTAGTGCGCCGTTCATCCAGAGACTGCTGGTGTTATCCAAAAAGTATTTAAGGGGCGCTGCCATATTGCCAAAGCGCGTGGGGCTGCCTAACGCCAATCCGCTGCAGTGGCGCAGATCATCCAGCTCCGCATATACCGCACCTTCTTCAGGAATCTCTGGGTCCACGGCTTCACAAGTGGTGGAAACAGGCGGCACCGTGCGTAGTCGTGCCTCTATGCCTGATATGCTCTCAACACCTGCAGCTATCTGGCGCGCCATATCTGCTGTGGCTCCAGAGCGTGAATAGTAAAGAATCAGCACAAATGGCGTGGAATCACTCATAACATTTCCTAAGTGTGAGAAGGGCAGCGAGTCATAGAAGGCGCTGCGTTTCCCTCTATGGTACCAGAGCTACCTGATAGTCAGGAGAGTTCGAAAATAATTGGCTAAGGGTTGGCAGCCGGACATACACCCAGGCAGTTGATCCATCGGCTAAGGTTTGTTTTATGCGCTCATAGCGTATGCCCAAACGCTCATAGCGATCTAAACGGGCCAGCTGCGCTGGTGTAACCTCAAGTAGCAAGCCTTCAACCCGTTCATTTTTATTAGGGGCTAAATCCAAATTATTGCGCTCGAAGCCCTCAAGAACCGCTTGCCGTGGGTTTCCCGATGCGCGCATTACCACCCAACGAACAGGCACGTAGCGTAGCGTGCCGTAGACAAACACCTGATGTGAGCGTTGTTCAATATCAGCCACATGGTCAGGGCGATCATAAAACCAAGGGCTAAGCATGGTTAACCATAACCAGCCGGCAATGCTTATTACCAATACCAAACTTACTATCAACAACTGTTTAACTAAAGGCATGCTATTTCCTAATTAGGTGCGCTAAAAATAAAGCTTGGCTCGCCAACTAAATGAACACAAGTCTTAAGCAATTCCTACGGATTTGCTAGGATAAACAGAAGATGCTTTAGGCATTCGACCCTACCGGAGGAGCCTGCTATGAACCAGCCGCTTCGTGATGAAACGGACTTCCGTGAGTTTATTGGTGATGTGAAGCCTCTTCCCAAGCGGAATAGAGCAGATACGGGCTTCCAGCGACAGCGTCCCTCTGAGGCTCAGCTAGCTCGGCGTGAAAGTGCTGAAGAGCAACTGGATGAGCGCAATTTTTTATCGGACGACTTTGTCGATCTTCTGCCGCCATTTGACCCCATTGAGTATCGCCGGGAGGGGATACAGCAAGGCGTGGTCGATAAACTAAAGCACGGAGGCTACAGCGTTCAGGCGCAACTACATCTATTGAGACGCCCTCTGGCTGAGTGCCGGAGGATGCTTTTTCCTTTTGTTCAAGACGCCTATGCACACGATCTTCGCTCTGTGCTGATTGTGCACGGAAGAGGCCGCGAATTAGATAGCCCCGCCAACGTACTGCGCTCTTACCTAGCTAAATGGTTATGCCAGTTTGAGGAAGTTCAGGCCTATGTCTCTGCCCAGCCTTCGGAAGGTGGGCTTGGCGCCACCTGGGTCATGCTACGCAAAAGTGACCGTGCCAAGGCCAATAACCGTGAGCGCCAGCAAAAACGGCGGGGGTGATGGGAAGCCGACAAAGGCAAAATGCCTTTGTCGGTTTTTTTGAATAGCGGTTTCTTATTCGCCAGCGGTTAAGCGGCGCTCAAACAGTGCCTGACGCTCTTCTACATCGGTTTGGTAGCGCACGCTGAACGCATTGAGCGCACGAATAGCATCATCAGGGTGCTGGTCGTCACGTAAAGCCATGGCGGTAAAGCCGCAGCGGCGCATGTAGTCCAACTGATCGACTAGTACATCGCCTACCGCGCGAATCTCACCGGTATAGCCATAACGCTCACGCAGCAAACGTGCGATGGTATAGCCGCGGCCATCAGTAAATGCTGGGAAATCAACCGCAACAGTATCAGTGGTGCTGAATTGCTGAACAAGTTCAGCGGTTAACTCAGTGTTGCTGGCAAGCAACGGCGCTAGCTCTATATCATCTTGATTTGCCTGCCATAGCGCTAAGGGTACAAACGCCGGACGCTGCTCAGGGAGGGCTTCATCGTCGTAAGAGACACACCAGGCGTTCTCAGGGGCGAGTTCACCATCAGCAATCAGGTGGTCAACATGCACCGGCGCAAACGCTGTTGCGTCATTCTGAGTATTACTGTTACTGGGCATAAACGCGCTCCTTAAACGGTTTCAAGCCAATGCGGCGGTACGTGTCCAAGAATCGCTCGTCTTCATAACGCTCAGCGACATAAACGTCCAAGACCTTCTCGACCACGCTGGGCACGTCTTCACGGAAGAAAGAAGGGCCGAGAATTTTGCCCAGTGACGCATCGTCAGTTGAGTTACCACCAATCGAGATTTGGTAATACTCTTCGCCTTTTTTATCGACCCCCAAAATGCCGATATGCCCGACATGGTGGTGGCCGCAGGCGTTCATGCAGCCAGAAATATTAAGATCCAGCGGGCCTAGGTCGTAAAGGAAATCCAAATCCTCGAAGCGTTCTTGTAGCGCTTGCGCAATTGGAATGGAGACCGCGTTCGCCAAACCACAGTAGTCGCCGCCAGGGCAGCAGATAATGTCGTTAAGCGTACCCACCGTTGGATTAGCCATGCCCAGAGCATCAAGCTCTTTCCAAAGCGCTTCCAACTCATCTACAGGTACATCTGAGAGTACCAAATTCTGCTCATGGGTTACTCGCACTTCGCCAAAGCTATAACGATCTGCCAAGTCGGCCACGGCGTCCATTTGGTCGGCAGTCACATCACCGGGGGCATGTTCACGACGCTTCAGGGAAAGCGTTACCGCTTTATAGCCAGGTACTTTGTGGTCAGTGACGTTATTGGTCACAAAGCGGGCGAGGCTGCGATTCTCACTACGCAGCTTTTCAAAGTCTGCGACAGCGCTCTCGGCGACCGGGCGGCGCTCTGGTTCAGGGAAATGACGTTTGGCGGCATCAACCGCTGCCTGATTTAGCGTCTGAGGGCCATCTTTAAGGTGGGCCCACTCTTCATCAACGCGGCGGCGGAACTCTTCAATGCCTAGCGCTTTAACCAGAATCTTAATGCGTGCCTTGAACTTGTTATCGCGGCGACCAAACTGGTTGTAAACACGCACACAGGCTTCAAGGTACGTTAACAGGTGCTGCCAGGGGAGATCCTCGCGCACCACGTCGGCAATCATTGGGGTGCGGCCAAGGCCACCGCCTGCCAACACTTTAATGCGCAGCTCGCCATCGGCGTTATGCCATAGGCGCAGGCCAATATCGTGAACCTGAATAGCGGCACGGTCTTGCGCAGCGCCGCTTACCGCTATTTTAAATTTGCGGGGCAGGTAGGCGAATTCAGGGTGCAGCGTCGACCACTGGCGGATTAACTCACACCAAGGGCGTGGGTCTTCAACCTCATCGCCCGCGATGCCAGCAAACTGATCGCTCGTCGTATTACGAATACAATTACCGCTGGTCTGAATGGCATGCATTTGTACGTTGGCGAGTTCACCCAAAATATCAGGCACGTCTTCCAGCGCTGGCCAGTTTAGTTGTAGGTTTTGCCGAGTCGTGAAGTGGCCATAGCCCCGGTCATAGCGTCGGGTGATGTCCGCCAGCGCACGCAGTTGGTTGCCTGCCAGCATGCCGTAAGGAATGGCGATGCGCAGCATGGGCGCATGCTTTTGGATATATAGGCCGTTTTGCAGCCTCAGTGGGCGAAACTCTTCTTCTCCCAAACGCCCAGCCTGGTAGCGTTCCATTTGGTCACGAAACTGAGCAACGCGCTCGTCAACCAAGGTTTGGTCATGAATATCATAACGGTACATGTGGCACGATCCTGCTAAAAGCGAAGTGGTCACGTCGAAACGGACGGCAATGTGCCGCCACCTTAACGCGGAGATCATATTCTACAAAAGAATATATAATTATCTTTTTATCGCCAAATGATATTTGAATGCTTGGGTCAACATGTTTGAGCTAACCAGCGTCGACGCTGCCATACCCATAAGAAGCTGCCTGAATTTAGTAGGCGATAAAATAGCTGCACAAGCCATACCCCGAGCAATCCATACTCCATTCCAATGCCTACCCACCAAGCCAGCGGTAGAAATACTAACCACTGCATGCTTAAAGTCAGCAGCATTACTGTGCGCTGGGCGCCAGCGCCCATTAATGCCTGGGCCAGTACGAGCGCGGCAGCATCTAGCACAATCATAAAGCCGGTAATTTGTAGCGGTAGGGTGCCGAGCTGTATCAACCCATGATCAGTAAAGAAAATGGCTAGCACAGTCGTAGGAAACAGCAGCATGGGGAGTGCCAAAACGGTCAGCAGCATACCGGCAACGCTGAGCGCATCGATACCCCAGCGGTGGGCAGCCTGCTGGTCATCGCGACCCAGTGCTTCCCCAACCAGGCTCATCGCCGCTATGCCCACCCCAACGCCCGGCAAAATCAGCAACAGTGATAAATTCACTAACACATGGCCCACCGCGACGCTCTCTGTCCCTATCCTACCTAATAGCCAAAACAGTACAACGTAGCCTGCTGCGAACCAGAGTTGTTGCATAGAGTGGGGGAAAGCGAGATAAAGCGTTGACCGAACGGCACCTAAAGAAGGCAGTCGATAACCCCAGGGTCGGTTTTTTTTGACCGTGACACTGGCCCATATGACTAGGCCGAGCAGCAACGAAAGCGTGGTGCCAATGCCAGCGCCATTGGCACCCAGCTTGGGCAAGCCAGCAATACCATAAATGAGCCCAGCACTGACCAGTACATTAAACACGTGCACGATCACAATAATGCGTAAATAAAGGTGCGTATGTTGTAGGCCGTTCCAATATCCGCGAAAGCACAGCGTTAGCGCAATGGCTGTCAATCCAATAACCCGCCAGCGGAAGTACTCCACCGCAATGCGCGATACATCATCCGCGGGCGACAGTAGCGTGATAAGTGCCGGTGCTTGCCACCAAGCTATACAAGACAGCGGGATTCCCACCAAAGCACCAAGAAGAAGCCCAGCGCCTAACGAACGAGATACGGCCTTTTTACCCGCCCCTAGGTCTTGTGCGGTTTGTGACTGTACGCTGGAAGAGAGGCCAAAGACCAACGCCGTCATCATAAACATGGTATAGCCGCCGATCCCGACGCCTGCTAATGCCTCTTGGCCTAAATGCCCTACCAGCGCAGCATCAACCAAGTTGAGCATGCTTTGGGAAAGCATGCCCAGCATAATAGGTAAGGCTAAGCGCATAACCCTACTTTGGCGGCGTACCACAGGTGACATTAGCTAGGGTCGTAAGAGAGTACAGGGGATAGCCAGCGCTCCATCTCTGCTAACGGCATCTGTTTACGTTCGGCGATAGCCTCAACTTGGTCGCGGGTGATTTTTCCGGTAGAGAAGTACTTTGACTGCGGATGGGCGAAATACCAGCCGGAAACCGCGGCGGCAGGCCACATAGCGAAGTTTTCCGTGAGCGTAAGCCCAGTGTTTTCCGGCGCATTAAGCAGGCGGAAGAGCGTGGCTTTTTCGGTATGATCCGGGCAGGCCGGGTAGCCTGGAGCAGGGCGGATACCCTGATACTTCTCGGCAATCAGCGCATCGTTATCTAGCGATTCTTCCGGCACGTAGCCCCAAAACTCTTTACGCACCCGCTCGTGCATGCGTTCAGCAAAGGCTTCAGCCAGCCGGTCGGTCAGTGCCTGGACTAAAATGGCGTTATAGTCGTCACCCGCCGCTTCGTAGGCTTTGGAAAGCTCATCCACACCGTGGCCAGTTGTGACGGCGAAGCCACCAATCCAGTCGGCTTTGCCGCTCTCTTTGGGTGCGATAAAGTCTGCAAGGCTATAACAAATGCCGTCGCGGCCTTTGGTAGTTTGTTGACGAATATGATGCAAGTGTTCCACCACCTCGGTGCGACTTTCATCGGCGTACACTTCGATGACATCATCATCTACGCTATTTGCTGGCCACAAGCCGATAACCCCTCGGGCTTGAACGCGCTTTTCGTCGATGAGTTTACGCAACATAACCTTTGCGTCGGCAAAGAGGTTACGCGCCGCTTCGCCCACAATGTCGTCTTCGAGAATTTTGGGGTACTTCCCGGCGAGCTGCCAGCTCATAAAGAACGGTGTCCAATCGATCCGCTCTACCAGTTCTTCTAGATCGTAGTCATCAAAGGTGATTAAACCAAGGGTATTAGGTTTAGCCGGCGTGAGGGTGTTCCAATCGGTGCGAAAGCGTCGCTTACGCGCTTGGGTGTAGTCCAAGTCCGCCGCTTTCGGGCGACGCTTGGCGTTACGCTCGCGCACTTTTTCATACTCTTCACGGATCTCTGCCACGTAGGCGGGCTTTAAATTAGGTGCTAGCAGCTTGCCAGCAACGCCCACTGCGCGGGAGGCATCGGTGACGTAGATCACTGGATGCTCATATTGTGGCTCAATTTTAACCGCCGTATGCGCTTTGGAGGTGGTCGCCCCGCCAATTAATAGCGGCAGGCTCATCCCGCGGCGCTGCATTTCTTTGGCAACGTGCACCATTTCATCAAGCGAGGGCGTGATTAAGCCGGAAAGGCCAATGATGTCGGCATTGTGATCAATAGCGGCTTGCAGGATTTTTTCAGTGGGTACCATCACACCAAGATCGATAACTTCATAGTTATTACACTGCAACACCACACCAACGATATTTTTGCCGATGTCATGAACATCGCCTTTGACCGTGGCCATAACAATTTTACCCTTGGCCTGGGTCTCTTCACTTTTCTCGGCTTCGATATAAGGAATCAAGTAGGCAACGGCCTGCTTCATAACCCGCGCTGACTTAACCACCTGGGGCAAGAACATTTTGCCCGCGCCAAAGAGGTCGCCCACCACGTTCATGCCATCCATTAACGGGCCTTCAATGACCTCGATGGGGCGGGCCGCTTCGGCACGGGCTTGCTCGGTATCTTCTTCAATAAACGCGGTAACACCTTTTACCAGTGCATGTTCAATGCGCTTGTTGACTGGCCCGCTGCGCCACTCCAGGTCCTCCTTTTTAGCAGCGCTGCTGCCGTCGCCCTTGTACTTATCGGCAAGCTCAAGTAATCGCTCGGTGCCGTCGCTTCGACGGTTGAGTACCACATCTTCTACAGCATCGCGAAGCTCAGCGGGCAAGTCATCATAGACCGCAAGCTGCCCTGCGTTGACAATCCCCATGCTAAGGCCAGCGCGAATAGCGTGGTATAGAAATACCGAGTGGATGGCTTCACGTACCGGGTTATTGCCCCGGAAAGAGAACGAGACGTTAGACACACCACCGGAAATCATCGCATGGGGCAGGTTGTCACGTATCCACTGTGTCGCCTCAATAAAATCGACTGCGTAGTTATTGTGCTCGTCAATGCCGGTGGCAATGGCGAAAATATTGGGATCGAAAATGATGTCTTCTGCGGGGAAGCCAATGTCATCAACTAGCAGGCGGTAGGCGCGCTCACAGATCTCAGTTTTGCGGGCAAAGGTATCCGCTTGGCCCTCTTCGTCAAACGCCATGACGACAATCGCTGCACCGAAGCGGCGGCATTTAGTGGCTTGTTCGCGGAACGCGGCTTCGCCCTCTTTCAGCGAGATCGAGTTTACAACCGCCTTACCTTGAACGCACTTTAGGCCCGCTTCGATGATGTCCCATTTAGAGGAGTCGATCATAATCGGCACACGAGCAATATCAGGCTCACCGGCAATTAAGTTCAGAAAGCGCACCATGGCTTCCTGGGACTCCAGCATGCCTTCATCCATGTTGATGTCGATGATCTGTGCGCCGTTCTCCACCTGCTCAAGCGCTACCTCTAGGGCGGTAGTGAAATCCTCTTCAACGATCAAGCGTTTAAAGCGTGCGGAGCCAGTGACGTTGGTCCGCTCACCCACGTTTACAAACAGCGAATCCGCTTGGATGTTAAAAGGCTCTAGCCCCGATAGGCGGCAAGCGTGGTCACGCTTGGGCACTTGGCGGGGCGTCATGGGGCGCACGGCGTCAGCAATAGCACGGATATGTTCAGGCGTTGACCCACAGCAACCACCGATGATGTTAACCAGCCCGCTTGCAGCGAACTCGCTGACTATCGCGGCCATCTCTTCCGGCGTTTGGTCATATTCACCAAACTCATTAGGCAGGCCAGCGTTGGGGTGGGCAGAAACAAAGGTATTGGCTTTAGTAGAAAGCTCTTCAATGTAAGGACGCAGCTCTTCGGCGCCCAGGGCGCAGTTCAACCCTACGGAAAGCGGCTGGGCATGGCGAACAGAATTCCAGAACGCTTCGGTCGTTTGGCCAGAAAGCGTGCGGCCAGAAGCGTCGGTAATCGTGCCAGAAATCATCACCGGCAGGCGACGGCCTAAATCATCGAAGAGTTCCTCAAGCGCATAGATGGCCGCTTTGGCGTTGAGCGTATCGAAGATGGTTTCGATCATGATGAGATCGGCGCCACCCTCAATTAAACAGCTGGCCGCTTCGTAATAGTTTTCACGCAGCTCATCAAAAGTGACATTACGTTTAGCGGGGTCGTTAACATCCGGCGAGAGGGAGGCAGTGCGCGATGTTGGGCCAAGCACGCCCGCGACGTAGCGCGGGATGTCAGTTTCGGCGGCTACTGCATCGCATACTTCCCGAGCCAAACGTGCCGACTCACGGTTGAGTTCTGGTACCAGCTCTTCCATGCCATAATCGGCCTGAGACAAACGGGTGCTGTTAAACGTATTAGTTTCAAGAATATCAGCGCCCGCTTCCAAATAGTCGCGATGAATACGCGCAACGACATCGGGACAGGTAAGCGCTAATAAATCATTGTTACCTTTTAGGTCAGACGGCCAGTCACTGAACCGGTCACCGCGAAAATCCTCCTCGCTGAGTTCAGCATTCTGCAGCATGGTGCCCATACCGCCATCAAGAATCAGGATGCGTTGGGTAAGGCGTTGGGTGAGGGAGGCAGTCAAATCACTAGCAGCCATGGCAGGGGGGAAACTCCAGCGTCTCAGTCGAAAAGGATATTTTTATAGTCGTCGTCATAGTGTGAGCGGCGCTTATCATAGCAAAGGGCAAACCATAGGGCAGCAAGTGCGGGCGTGAAGTTATTGCAGCATCTTTATTAGGCGCGTTCATAGACGTGGTAATAGCCGACTAAAACACTCAAGATTGTGTCAGAGGCCAGTTTTGCTTACCATAGGTACAAACGACATGTGAAGTGGCCGCGCCACTACCACGGGAGGACAACACCCCTCATGACCACGACTATCGAAGCTCCCGGTATTGATATTACCGAAAGCGCACAAGATTACCTCGCAGAACTGCTTGAAAAGCAGAACGTTGAGGGAATTGCAGTACGTATTTTTATTACTCAGCCGGGCACGCCCTATGCTGAAACGTGTTTAGCGTACTGCCGTCCAGGTGAAGAAGAGCCCACCGACATGAAGATAGAGCTTGAGAAAATTAATGTTTTTCTCGATAAAAATAGCTTGGTCTTCCTGGAAGAAGCGGTGGTCGATTTCAATGCAGACCGTATGGGTGGCCAGTTAACGATTAAAGCGCCCAACGCAAAAATGCCTAAAGTGAATGCCGATAGCCCCTTGGAAGATCGCATTAACTACACGCTTTACAGTGAAATTAACCCTGGACTAGCAGCCCACGGTGGTGAAATTAAACTTGTGGAGCTGACGGAAGACAGAGTTGCCATTCTTGCTTTTGGTGGGGGTTGCCAGGGCTGCGCAGCGGTGGATTTAACGCTTAAAGACGGCGTTGAAAAGACTTTAATGGAGCGCATCCCTGAGCTTGCGGGTATTCGTGATGTGACCGATCACACCGATACCTCTAATGCCTATTATCGCTAATCGAGATCGTAGCTCAAGACCCCAGCAGATATCTGCTGGGGTTTTTTATTGCCCTACTTGTTTGACTCATGACTCTCTTGAGCCTTAGGAGCCAGCGTTTCGGGTAGGGCAGTTAGTTGTGCCTGCAGGTCTTCCATCCGCTGCCAAAGCTGCTGCTGCCACTCATCGTCTTGAGCAGTTTGCTGCTGCTGCCGTGTTAATGCCAAGAGGGCTTTATCTATTTCGCCCTGCAGTTTGGCGCACTGCTCTTCACGTGCTGCATTGTCACACTCCAGTTCAGCAATACGCTGCTGCTGAGTGCTGCTCTCTAACTGTTGCTGTTGCAATTCAGCTTTTTTGATCTGCAGTTCTTTGTCTAGGGTGTTAGCCCGCTGCTCCCAGTGCTGTAAGCGCTTTTGTAGCGCCTTTTCTTCTTGGGCGCGTTCCTGTCGTAATGTATCCAGTAGCGCCATTAATTTCCCTTCCGCGGCCTCGTTGCGCTGTTCTTCCCGTGCTAGCCGTTCTTGCCAAGTGGCCTGCTGTTTTTGTTGCTCATCGGCAAAATGCGTCTTAAGTACGGCAAGGTTTTGCTCTGCTTCGGCAAGCTGTTGACGATACCCCTCCGTTTGTCGGTCTGCTTTTTCTGCCTGCAGCTGCCACTGGTTCTCTTTTGCTTGGCTCGCAGCAAATTCACGGTTTACGGCTTCTAGCCGCTGTTCGGTGTGGCGAAGATGTTCAGCTAGGGCGTTTTCCCGCTGCTCGGCGTTGGCGGCATGTTGTGCTGCTTCTGCTGCCTGCTTTTGAGCAGTTTCTACCTGACGGTTAGCCTCTTCTCGGTAGTGAGCAAGGGCTTGATTGGCGACATTTTGCGCCTCTAGCCATAGCTCGCTTGCCACACTCACTACTACTTCTGGCACGCCTTTGGGAGGCGGCACGTCGCGATTTTGCTCTCGCTCAATACGCCATCGCCGAAAATGCTCGCTAATTGTCGTAAAACTGCCGGTACCCAGCACCTCGCGAATACGTTGAACGCTAGGCGCATCGCCACGGGCAAGCAGCGTATCAATCGCTTGCTGAACGTCACTGTACTGAATGCCACTGCGCGCCATGGTGTTTATCTCTATTAAAAGTAAAACGTTATTTTCGCCGGAATTGGTTAAAACTTCAATTATTACGTAATACATAAAACGTAATAATATTTATTATAATCAGTATAAATTCAAGATTACCCGTATTATCTTGAATTTATGTGCACGTAAGCCCACACTTAGCCCATTGAATATCCATCTGCTCGCTATAAAGGCTGATAAGGACGTAAACATGCCCCATCGTGTGGCCAGCACATTGCTGCCTGAAGAAAAAGGCTTGCAAAACAGTCGATTACCTTTGATCAGCCAGCTAGGGCGTATCGATGCGAAAAATGATGCCGAAGCGGTAGCTGCCTGGCTTGCGGAGTATCAAGACAGTCCTCAAACATGGAAGTGTTACCGACGTGAGGCAGAACGCCTGCTGCTCTGGCTAGGAAGTCACCATCAACAGCTGCAAGATATCAATCGCGAAACGCTGCGCCAATTTGAACGGTTTCTTGAAAATCCGCAGCCTACTGCCCAATGGGTAGGGCCAGCCAAGCCACGATATCACCCGCAATGGCGACCCTTTCGAGGTGGGCTTTCTCCAGCGAGCCGCCGTCAAAGCCTAGTCATTTTGCAGGGGATGTTTAGCTGGCTAGTTGAGGCGGGGTGGGTGACGCATAATCCGTTTGTATTGATGCGCGATAAGTCACGCCGACTCAACAACCAAATCCAGCGAATTGAGCGCTATTTAGAGCGCGAGTTATGGGAGTGGTTATGGGGGTGGATCAATGCCCCTAAAGAGCAGCAAAGTGAGCGCGCACGATATGAGCATGCCCGCCGTCGCTTTATATTTGGTTTTGCTTATCTGCTGGCACCACGTATTAGCGAAATGTCGGGTGCGCAAATGGGCGATTTTCAGCAGAGTGAAGGGCGCTGGTGGTGGGTAGTCGTAGGTAAAGGCAATAAGGTAGCGCGTATCCCACTGCCTAGTGACATGCTCGATTGTTTGCGCGAGTGGCGAGAAGCACTAGGTATGGATGGTCTACCCGAGCACTATGAAGCAACGTCGCTAATTCGTGCACTAGATAAGCGGCGTGGTATTAGTGATAACCAGCTCTACCGACTGATACGCAAAACATTTTTCGATGCAGCCGATGCGTTAGAAGAGCAGGGTGGTAAACCTGCCTATATCAGCACTCTTCGCCAAGCAACTCCCCATTGGCTACGCCATACATCGATCACCCACCAAGCTCAATCCGGTATTAGCCTTCGCTATTTAGCAGAAAGCGCTCGTCACGCTCGAATAGAAACCACCACGCGTTACCTCCACAGCGAAGAAGCAGAGTGGCATCAAGAACAGCAGCGGCACCGTTTAGGGGGAAACGATCCCAAAAGAGCGTAATGACCCGGTATAATAGATCGCATTCTGTGACACTTAACCCAAAGGGAAACGCCATGAGTACTTCCGGCGCCGAGTTAGCCCAGCAAGAGCTGGTCGAAGAGTTTGAAATGTTTGATAACTGGATGGATCGCTATCAATACATTATCGATATGGGAAAACAACTTCCTGATTTTCCAGAAGCGTGCAAAACAGACGAGTTTAAGATTCAGGGGTGCCAATCCAATGTTTGGATGCGCCACGAGGAGGAGGGCGGCAAACTAATCTTTAAAGCCACGTCTGATGCTGCGATTGTATCGGGCTTAATTGCGGTGCTGCTGAGGATTTATAGCGAACGAAGCGCAGAGGAAATTAACCATACTGAACCCCATTTTATGAAAGACCTTGGCCTGGATAAACACTTATCCCCTACGCGCAGTAACGGTCTGCACGCCATGCTGGAGCGCATTTACCAGGTAGCGAAACAAGGCTGATAGGGCACGTTAAGTGCTGTTGACTAATATTGTTGGCTATTGCTTTTAGTGCCGGTGGTTGCATTTGGGGTGGGTAGGGGGTGTTGAACTGTCATCTTCTTGGCAAAGCTGTTCGCTTCTTCCGCCAGGCACAGGGTCCATGCCGCCAGGGTTGCCCGGGTGGCACTTCACGATACGTTTAGCCGCCATCCAGCCTCCCTTAAAGGGGCCATGCACTTGAATGGCTTCAATGGTGTAAGAAGAACAGCTTGGCCAAAAACGGCAGCGCGGGCCAAGTAGGGGGCTAATGGTGTATTGGTAGACTTTTACTAAGCCTACCATGGCCCCTCCCATTAACTTCACCAAGCCTTGGCTCAGCGCAGTAAAGAACCGTCGCATCACTTTTTGCCGTAAAGAGTGGCAGGGTCGATCAATGGCTCGCTATTAATGGTTGCCTGCTCCCTGTCCATGCTTATGTAAAAACAGCTACGGCGGCCGGTGTGGCAAGCGGGACCTGTTTGTTCAACCTGGAGAAGTAGAGTGTCCCCATCGCAATCTAGCGCGGCACTTTTCAGCCGCTGCTGCTGCCCAGAGGATTCTCCTTTACGCCACAGTTTTTGACGAGAGCGAGAGTAGTAACACACTTGCTGGGTCGTCAATGTCTCTTCCAGGGCTTCTCGGTTCATCCACGCCATCATCAGTACTTCGCCGGTATCGTGTTGCTGGGCAATGGCGGGCAGTAGTCCATCTTTATTAAAGCGCGCCGCGTCCAGCAACGTCTGCGTAGCTGGTAACGTATCTGTGGGAGTGGCAGCTTCCAGCGCTTTAAACAGGCTGCTGGGTTCTAAGTGATTAAAACGGGACATAATTAGGCACTCGCTTGTCGGCAATGTTGGCAAAGGCCTTGAAGCTCAATGGTTTGGCGCTCAACGTTAAAGCCTTGGCGTTTTGCCAAGGTCGCCAGCTCATCGCTGATAGCATCTAAGTGAAGTTCTTCCACGTAGCCACACTGTCGACAAATAAGCAGCTGGAAACCGTGAGCATGCTCAGGGCAGGCGCAAGCAACGTAGGCATTTTGCGACTCAATGCGGTGGACCAACCCCTGGTCGATCAAAAATTCAAGGGCACGATAAACCGTGGGCGGCCGTGCGGCAGCATGTTCAGTGGAGAGCTTGTCCAGCAGGTCATAGGCTTTTAAACCGCCTCCATTCTCAGCAATTAGCTCAAGCACACGGCGGCGAATCGGCGTAAATCGTACGCCTCGGGTGTGGCACTGAGTTTCTGCTTGCAACAGTAACGAATTGGCTTCAGTCATAGGTAACTCATTGAACATCGTTAGCGTAGTCTACGCGCTAGCCGGAGTGCTGTCAGGGCTTTCAATCAGCTCGCTTTGTCGGGCAAAGTGATGTTGAGCAAACGCTACTCGCTCTTCAACTGAGACCCCATCTGGCTGACGCTCAATTAGGTCAAGGCGTCGGCGTAATCCTTCACCATTCGTCATTTGGATGGCTAAGCCTGGGCGGGCATTGAGCTCCAGCAGCATGGGGCCATGTGCGCGATCAAGCACCATGTCGGTTCCTAGATAGCCAAGCCCGGTCATTTCATAACAACCCGCCGCCAAATGGAGCAGCGTATCCCACTGCGGCACCACCAGACTTGCCAAATCGTGACCTGTATCAGGGTGGCTGAAACAAGGACGGTCAAACTGAACGCCCCGAATAGCTGAGCCGGTGGCGATGTTTAACCCTACGCCTACCGCCCCTTGGTGCAAATTAGCTTTACCGTCGGATGCCGCAGTCGAGAGCCGCATCATCGCCATGACCGGATAGCCTTTAAAAATGATGACTCGAATATCAGGCACACCCTCATAGGTGTAAGCCAACAGACTTTCATCAAAGTTGATTAGCGTTTCAATGACCGCCACATCAGGCGATCCACCCAAAGAGTAAAGCCCGGAAAGAATATTGGAAACGTGGCGTTCAATATCCTCAATCGACTGACCCACCCCACTGGGTTTGATAAAAGCCCCGTCTTCGACTTTCTCGATTACCAGAATGCCTTTCCCGCCACTCCCTTTGGCAGGTTTGATTACAAAGCCACTATGTCCTGTTAGCATTTCGCCAATGTGCTTGACGCCGAACTGGGTGGTAACTGTGCCAATGAGTTCTGGCGTGGTAATACCGTACTGGCGAGCAAGCAGCTTAGTTTTAAGTTTATCGTCCACCAGCGGGTACAGACGACGGGAGTTGTAGCGACCGATGTAACGAATGTTACGCCGATTCATGCCGATAATCCCTTTGTCTCGCAACCGAGTTGGCCATGTCCAGTTTTTAAGCCAACTCATGAGGGTTTCTCGTCATCTGTAATTGGCTTGAAACGCCGTAGCTCAAACAACCGGTAGCCAGTGTAATTACCCAACAGTAGAATCAAAGCCATGAGTATTAGCTGGACGCCTAGGAAATTAAACGTGATGTGACGCACCCAGGGGTTATTCATGGCAAGGTAAGCCAATACAGCAGTAAGCAGGCTGCCGCCACCTTGGATCAACACCTGTTTAGGGCCTTCTTCTTCCCACAGAATGGACATTCGTTCGATGGTCCACGCCAAAATAATCATAGGGAAGAAAGTAACCGTTAATCCAGCGCTTAACCCCATGCGATAAGCCAATACGGTAAAGATAGAAATGATGGCGATGACCGTGATGATCACCGCCGACACACGCGCCACAAGGAGCAAATTGAGGTAAGAGAGGTAGTTGCGGATGATCAAGCCAACAGCCACGATTAACAGAAAGCCGATTAAGCCGGTCAGCAGAGTGGTTTGAATAAAGGCCAATGCAATAAGTACCGGCATAAAAGTGCCCGATGTTTTAACACCCACCAGTACCCGCAGAAAGACCACCATCAGTGCGCCTATCGGTATGAGCATAATCGTCTGGAACAGCGCTTGCTCTTCCAGCGGCAAGCTGTGAATAGAGAAGTTCAGTAGGGTGTCGTCAGAATAGTGGTTGCGCACCGCAGCCGATGCCGGCTGATGGTGGGTTAGCATCGAAAAACTAACCCGAGAGTTGGTGCCACCTTGAACTTCTAACACCGCACGCCCGCCTGTTTCCCATAGCAGTAGGTTTTCGGGCCTGCCTTGCTCACCGGTGGTTGGGTTAAATATCGCCCAGCGCTCGGTGGATGCATCAAATACTTGGATCCAGCTGCTTAATAGCTGACGTCTGCGCCCATCTTCAAGTAGTAAGCCACTCACTTCACGTGCTTGAACACCCGCTTGATTGAGTAAGCGAACCACTAAGGTAGAAGGCTGTTCTTGGGTAAGCAGCAAACGAGCGTTTTCGCCTTGCCGGGTACCATTAATGTCGAGTATCAGCTCCCTAGCAAAGGTCGCGTTGTTGGCACTGCGTCCCCAAGCGCGCTCGATGAGCTGGTTAGCCGCCGTGTCGTATGGGCTCTCCCACGGAGGCGGAGAAGAGAGGCCAGGAGGCGTTTGTACGGGAGAGCGAGCATCGGGAGATACCAGCATTTGTACCGAATAGTACAGCTGCTGGCTACCGGCGGCCTCGCGAATCGTCCATTGCGCCTGACGGCCAAGCTCGTCAGCCAGGTAAGCTAAACCATAACCAGAGGAGGCGGTGTTTTCGGTAAGTACGCGGAAACCTGCCTGATGGGTAGGTAGAGCCAAGTCGACTTGAACCGGCCCATTTTGCGCATTGAAATTAATAACCGCTTCAATTTCCCATACTTGGCGCTGTTCACCAGGAAACCAGGGGATCTCAAACTGGATGTGCCGATGAATACTGGTAGCAATACCCGCAACTAGCAAAAAACCTACGATCAAATAAAATGGCAGCCGTGACATGGAGATTCCTTTCAGCGAAAAGCGGCAAGGGAGAGCGGTTACTCTTCGGTATCGTCTTGATCAGCCGCTTCATCATCAGCAGCTTGCTCGGCTGGCTCACCGCCAGGAAACTCAGGTCGCTCGTGAATATAGGTTTGAGCAACATCAATGGTGGCAATATCCATCATAAAACGACGCCCCAGTAGCACTGGGTAGTCTAAATGCGTGCGGTCATTGAGAGTAAATTCAACGTTTTCACGGAGAGGGCCAAGCGTCATTAACAATGAAATAACGGGACGAGACTCTTCGCCGGAAGCCTGAACAATACGCACCCTACGTATGATAGGCGCTTCAATCCACTCATCACGAATACGTTCGACAACGACATCTTCTTCGTTTAGCGCAAGCTTAAAGCGCACCCAGTTTTCACCGTCTCGCTCAAAGCGAGTGATATTAGAGGCGGAAAGCGACGACGTATGAGCGCCGGAATCGACCCTAGCTTTCAAATAAGTGCCAATACTGGGTAACCCTACCCACTCATTACGGCCCAGCATGGTCTTGGTATCCTCAATAGCCGCAGCTTCGCACTCTTCACGGATAATGATGGGCTCTTCACCTCGAGCCTCTAAGTTCGCGATATCGTCTCGCAAAAAGCGGAGCAGGCTTCCTACCTCTCGTACATCGGCTGTAAGCACCTGCTGCTGATTAAGCTGACGCTCTTGCAGCGAGGATGTTGCATCACACTGCTGTGAAAGAGCATTTTCTAGCTCAAGCATGCGGGTATTGAATGAGGCTTCGCTCAGCGGTGGTGGTTCATTAGTATCAGGCTGGATGGTGGCACAGCCTGCAAACGTAAGCGACAAACCAGCCAACAACCACAAAACACCTGGGCGCATAACGAGTGATATCCTTGGATAATAAGAGCACGAATGATAAGGAGAAGGGAGACCAGTTGTCCAACATAGCAGTGGTTTTCACATCTAATGTTCATGCGATTTAACATAATATATATTATGCGAACTCGAGTGGTTATCGATTATTACCACACACGGCTACTTTTGTAGAAAAAATTCTCTTACAATGATTGTACATGCCATCCACTATATACAGGAAAGACTTATGAAACGTAGAGCATGGCTGCCTCTCTTGGCTTCTCTTTTTCTCCTTGCAGGCTGTGCAAGCGTGGATGTTGAGGACTACGCGGGTACCACACCGCATTTCGATATCGCCGAATACTTTACGGGCACCACCCGCGCTTGGGGTATGGTACAGGACTACTCAGGTGAAGTTCAGCGTCGTTTTACTGTCGATATCACTGGGACGTTTGAAGATGACACCCTAACCCTTGATGAGACTTTTTTATTTGACGATGGTGAAACCGATCGGCGCATTTGGGTATTTGAGCGCACTGGCCCACACCACTGGCTAGGGACTGCCAACGATGTCGATGGCGAGGTAGAAGCTCGTCAGTATGGTCATGCCTTTAATATGCGCTACCCCTTGGTTATCGACGTTGGCGGCCGCAGCATACGCTTTACGATGGATGATTGGATGTATTTACAGCCAGATAACCGAGTGATTAATCGTACCGCAATGCGCAAATTTGGCCTCACCTTGGGAGAAATCACCCTGGTTTTTGAAAAGGTCGATATTGAACCCAATGCCAATGAGCACTTGGCCACCCAAGAGTCTAATGGTTAGCGCTACACCTCTCGTCCAGCAACAAAAAGCAGCCCGCTCAATAGCTAGGCTGCTTTTTTCGTAATTGTACGCTAAGCGCCTGCTAACTACTCATCTGCAGGCGCGTAAGAACCATCGTCCCGGTGCACTTCATTACCAGTGATAGGCGGCGTAAATACGCAGGCTAAATGCATGGTTTTGTGGGCACGCAACAAGTGTTCATCGTGCTGGTCCAGAATGTAGATGTCGCCTGGCTTAATAGGCCAAATTTTGCCATCGGCCAGGGTCTCCACCTCACCTTCGCCTTCAATGCAGTACACAGACTCGTAGTGATGCTTGTAGTGAATGTGTGTCTCAGTGCCTTCGAAGATACGGGTAATGTGAAACGAGAAGTTGCCACCGTCGTTAGCCAAGACCAAGCGTGTGCTGTCCCAGTTGCCGTTTTCAGCGGTCACTAAGCGGTCAGTTTGGCGTGCTTCTTCAATGTTGCGAACGATCATAGATATGCTCCTTTACTAGGCGTCTAGCGCTGGCCAGCCGCCTACTCTTTAATCGGTATCATACGCCGAGAAACTCGTGCGTAGCATAGTCACGAAACGCTAACTCACTTGCTGATAACAGCCTTCACCGATGCTTCTAGGATATCCAGCGCTTCAAGCAGGTCGTTATCGGTGATCGTCAGTGGGCAGAGGCATTTCACTACTTCACCATCTTGGCCACTCGTCTCAATAATCAGGCCATGCTCAAACGCTTTGCTGGTAATCTTATCGGCAATGTCGCCAGATACAACGTCGATACCGCGCATAAGGCCACGGCCACGTTCGGTAGCAGGCATGCCGTTTTCACTGAGTAGCGCTGCCAGTTTTTGAAAACGCTCTTCAACAATACGCGCTTTGCGCTGAACGTCACGCTCAAACATATCATTTGACCAATATTTTTTCATCGCTGCGGTGGCTGTCACCATCGCAAGATTAAAACCGCGGAAAGTGCCGTTATATTGGCCTGGCTTCCATTTATCCAATTCTGGGCGCATCAGTACATGAGCAAACGGCATGCCAAAGCCGGAGAGTGACTTTGAATTAGTGACTATATCGGGCGTAATGCCTGCGTGCTCAAAGCTAAAGAATTTGCCTGTACGTCCACATCCCGCCTGAATATCGTCCACAATCAGCAAAATGTCATGAGCATGGCAAATGCTTTCTAGGCGTTTCAGCCACTCTAGGCTCGCAACGTTGATACCGCCCTCGCCTTGCACGGTTTCAACGATGACGCCTGCGGGGATATCTAAGCCGCCTGATTTATCGTTGAGTAGTTTCTCAAAATAATCAAGAGTATCCGCATGCTCGCCCATGTAACCATCGAATGGCAAGAAGCTTGCGCCTTGGGTGGGTATGCCCCCCGTCGCTTCACGGAATTTACGATTCCCGGTAGTGGCCAGTGCGCCCATGGTGACGCCGTGGAAGCCGTTGGTAAAGGTCACAATGTTATGGCGACCTTTAGCAACACGGGCCAGACGGATGGCCGCTTCTACTGCGTTAGTACCCGTTGGACCAGGCAAGTGGACTTTATATTCCAGCCCGCGAGGCTTAAGGATTAGCTCTTCAAGGGTTTCTAAGTAGTCACGCTTCGCAGCTGTCCACATATCCAGGCCGTGCACTACCCCGTCGGTTGCGAGGTAATCGATCATTGCCTGTTTCAAATGGGGGTTGTTGTGACCGTAGTTCAGCGTGCCGGCGCCCGCTAAAAAATCGATATACTCGCGACCATTCTCATCAGTTAAACGCGCATTTTGTGCTTTGGTAAACACCACGGGAAACGAGCGCGAATAAGTACGTACATTGGATTCTAAACGTTCAAGCGTTTGGGTCTGCATTTAGCGACCTCCTTTTTTTGAATAGTTGAGCCGAGCCAACTTATAACAAGTCAGATCAATATGGTAGGAAAAACAATGTGTTAGAGCGCTTCGGTTTGGAACGGGCCTATACGAACTAGGTTTTCCGGGTCGTGCTCCCCACCCAGTTGCTCGGTAGAGAAGTATTCACGACTATTGAGGGGGGCATGCCAGCGTGCGGCAAGACGACGAAACAAGCCCCAAGAGGCTTGGTTGTCGGGAGTAATCGTTGTTTCCAGATGGTGGACATTTGCCAATTCAGGGCGGGACATAATGGCTTCCACCAAGCGGCGTGCTAACCCAGTACCCCGTGCCTTTTCACCTACAGCTACCTGCCATAGGAAATAGGTATCCGGCGCATTGTCTTTTACATAGCCCGAAACAAAGCCAACAATCTCGCCCTCTTCATTAGTGGCGACTGCGCAAGTATCACGAAATTGGGTTGCCAATAATAAGTAGGCGTAGGCTGAGTTCACATCCAGCGGTGGGCAAGCTTTAATCAGCTCGAAGACGCCCCATCCATCATCCGCGTTGGGCTTACGGATAAACAGTGGCGTCTCTGCATGACCGACTACCGCATCAGCAACAGTAGGCCGTGCTAAGTCGGCAGAGGGTGTAAAAGGCTTTATAGGCGTACTCATGGTTATGCTTCGCTGTAGCGAATTTGACGTTCATTATAACAGCTGATTATGAGCAATTCAAAAGCCATATTATCCTCGGGTCTATTTTCCATAATTTTTAGTTATAGACAATGCATAAACCGCTTTAGCTGAGCCTTTTGATGCAATGCCTAGTTGAAGTTTAGAGCAACGTTTCGGCAGCGCCAGATGAAAAAGGCGAGCCTAAGCTCGCCAAATAGGTTAGAAAAAATCACCTTAATAGCGCGAAGGCTCTCTCATGGTGACAAATTCTTCAGCCCCTGTTGGGTGAATACCCACTGTGCAATCAAAATCGCGCTTGGTTAGCCCTGCTCTTACCGCTATTGCTATACCCTGAATTAGCTCCCCGGCGTCTTCCCCCACCATGTGTGCACCTACGACGACATCTGTTTCATCATCGACAATCAGCTTCATCAACACACGCTCCGTATTACCAGAGAGCGTGTGCTTCATCGACCTAAAGTCAGTGCGATAAACGCGGATTTTGGTATGTTTTTCCCGCGCAGCTTCCTCTGAAAGCCCCACGGTACCAATGTTCGGATGGCAAAATACCGCCGTAGGAATAGTGGCGTAATCTAGTGGTTTGGGCTCGGTCTTATTAAAGTGCGTATCCACCAGTTGCATGGCTTCGGCTAGGGCGACAGGGGTTAATTCAGGCCCATTGGTTAAATCGCCCAGTGCTAATACAGAGCGGACTTGGGTTTCATAACGTTCATTGATGGGTATTTTTCCACTAGCATCTAGCGTTATCCCCACAGTCTCTAGCCCTAAGCCTTCAGTATTAGCCCTACGCCCTGTGGCTGCGAGTACAGCGTCTACTTCCAGCACCTCTCCTGTAGTGAGGTGCACATTTAGCGCTGTGCCATTGGGCTCAATTCTCTCAATGTTGGTATTAAAATGTAGGTTGACCCCTTTTTTGGCCATCTCTTCGCAGGTAAATTCACGGACTTCCTGGTCGAATCCTTTTAAGAAAAGCTCACCGCGATAAATTAAGTGAGTTTCACTGCCTAACCCATTAAAAATACTGGCAAACTCGACTGCAATATAGCCGCCGCCCAGCACTAAAAAGCGATTCGGAAAGTTTTGCAAATCAAACACTTGATTAGAATTAATGGCGTGTTCACACCCCGGGAAATCAGGCACCCATGGCCAGCCGCCAGTCGCTAATAAAATCTGCTTGGCAGTGACCTGGGTCTCGCTTCCTTGGGAAACTAACGAAACGGTGTGTGGATCGACCAGCCTCGCGCGAGCGTTGAACAAGGTTACCCCAGCGCCTTCAAGCATCCGCTGATAAATGCCGTTTAGGCGGCTTATTTCACTGGTTTTGTTATCACGCAACGTGGCCCAATTGAAAGTGGCTGGCCCCGCCATTTGCCACCCAAAGCCCTCAGCATCACTAAAGTTATCTTGAAAATGTGACGCATAGGCGTAGAGCTTTTTAGGCACACACCCCACATTGACACAGGTGCCGCCCAAATAGCGGTCTTCTGCTATGCCGACGCGTGCGCCCGTTGAAGCTGCCATACGGGCAGCTCGGACGCCACCAGACCCCGCTCCAATCACAAACAGATCATATTCATACTCAGCTGACATAGTTGACTCCTATCTACGGCGCTTAGTTAATCGCGCTAAAGGCAAACTGGCGATTGACCTTGTATTCTCAGGAGGTTAAAACCTCCTACTCTTGTAAAACAACGCTGTCATTACACGTCCAGCGCCCTACCACCTGATGATGTCATTCTATGGAGATTTAATGTCTGACCCTATTGCGACACTTCTCGAAAACAATCGCGCCTGGGCGGAACGCATGTGCGAAGAGGATCCCGAGTATTTCAAGCGCCTCTCCAATCAACAGAACCCTGACTATTTATGGATAGGGTGTTCTGATAGCCGCGTTCCCGCTAACCAGATTATTTCACTGCCACCGGGTGAAGTGTTTGTCCACCGGAATGTAGCTAACCTGCTCCACCATACCGATATGAACGCGCTTTCCGTGGTGCAGTATGCGGTTGATGTACTGAAGGTCAGCCATATTATGATTGTGGGCCACTATGGTTGTGGTGGTATTAAGGCGGCCGTGACAGGTGGCGAATGCGGTGTGGTTGATTACTGGCTTCACTCTGTAAGAGAGCAGTATAACCACCACCGTGACGCGCTCAAACACCTGCCTATGGCGGAACAGATCGACCGCATGTGTGAATTGAACGTTAAGGCTCAGGTTAATAGCCTATGCCGCACTAAGATACTCCAACTTGCATGGCAGCGCGGACAACGTATCTCAGTGCATGGCTGGGTCTACGGGTTGAGTGATGGTCGGGTTAAAGATTTAAAATGCACCATTAGCGGCCTTGACCAGGTAGAAACGCTGTATCGTATTGACCGCCTTCAATCTGGCGACTGACCTCTAACGGTCCTCTAAATCGTGCTTACCCAGCCTTTGAAGGCTCGTCTTTGAAAACCAGTCTTTGAAAAACTCAGTAGCCGGTTGACTAAGAAATGAAACCATCGGCTAATTGTGACGGTAAGCGCGGTGGCAGCTACGACAGCTCAGGCTCACATCTGAAAAAGCTCGCGTTGCTGCACGATAATCTTCCTGCTCGGCGGCTTCTACTAACACGGCCACCTTTTGCTCTAGATCTTGAAAACCGGCAGCAAATTCGTCCCACTCCTCCCATATAGCCGGGCGCGCATCAGAGCCGCGCCCATGGGTTCCCTTGATAAAGGCAGGCAGAAAATAGTCTTGGGTTGCACGCTCCTGCAGCTCAGCTAATCGAGGAGCTGCACCGCGTGCATCCTGATTATTAACCAGATCGAACCGGAGCTGGCGCAGTAGGCGCTCTAAATCTTTGAGCTCATCCTGCCGCCACGCAACGGCTTCACGTTCGCTAGCAAACGGAGAGTCCTCCACGGTGTGCGGCAAATGCGTTGCAGTTTCTTCGTCGGCTGAGAGCGCCACGGCAGAGTACATTATACTCACCGTGGCTATGCCGCTGAGAAGCGCGTAACGGGCTAAACATTGCATTATTGATTGGCTCCTACTTATCCAATGGGGCAAGTAACACCCGTGCCTTTTAAACCACAATAACCGCCTGGATTCTTATCCAAATACTGCTGATGATAAGCCTCCGCGTAATAAAACGTATCCAGTGGCTTTATTTCAGTGGTAATTGCTCCTTTGCCGGAACGATTAAGTGCCTGCTGATAAGCAGCAGCGCTGTCTTGAGCCGCCTTGAGTTGCGTATCGGTGGTGGTGAAAATTGCCGAACGGTATTGGCTACCCACATCGTTACCCTGGCGGTTACCTTGAGTGGGGTCGTGCTGCTCCCAGAAAATTTGCAGCAGGGTTTCGAGTGCCGCTTGTTTTGGGTCGTAGATGACCCGGACAACTTCAGTATGCCCTGTTCGGCCCGTGCAGGTTTCTTGATACGTGGGGTTAGGGGTCGTGCCACCCGCGTAACCCACCGCCGTCACATAAACCCCTGGTTGCTGCCAAAATAAACGCTCTACCCCCCAAAAACACCCCATGCCGAGAACGATTTCTTCATAACCTTCCGGAAAAGGAGGATGAAGGGAGTGGCCGTTTATCGTGTGCACTTGGCTGGTTTCGATCGCCGTGTCGCGACCAGGCAGTGCCGATGTTGTGTCAGAAAATAGCGCCATAATGCCCTCTTCTCATTCCCGTGGGTAAATGTAGGGATCGCCAGAACGGGTGAAGGTATAGATTAAGTCCACCGCTTGATTAGCCCCGGATACCGCCTGCACATATAAATTACGCCAGAGCGTATAGCGAAGTGTTAACTCGGCAATAGGCGAGAAAATACCGACGCCATAGCTAATACGAATATCGTCGGTTAGCTGCCCGCTTACCGCCACTTGGCTTTCGTCGCCAGCACCCGTGGTGTCTAGCGTTAAGTCATCAATGCCAAAGGCTTCGCCAATAGAACCAACCGCTCCCCCTGTACGACCAAGCGACATACCAATTAGTGCCGTCGTTAAGGCGCTATCTATTCCGCCGCCGGAGGCGTCGGGAGCACGTCCACGTAATAGATAAGAGAGTGCGCGCGTTTCATCCATTGCTGGTTCGGAGAAAATTGATACGTTGGGTTCTTCGGCATTTCCCGTCACACGCAGGCCAGCAATAACCTCGTCTTCTGTGACATCAGGATTGCGGACAGCCTCAAAGTCCAACACCGGCAGGCCAGGAGGGCCACTAAATAGTAACTGGCCACGGCGTATTAGCAGATCTTGCCCAAATGCCTGGAAACGTCCATCCACCAAGTTCACCTCACCAAATAACTGTAACGCGCCGCTATCCTGGCGAATTTCCAGCGTGCCGCCTAGCCCTGATTCAAGCCCATAGGCCGAAAACAGCATGTCGCGGCCAAGGGTGAGCGTAATTAGGACATCTAGCGCCATGCCGGTTTGAGCTAACTCGTCGGCGGCACTGGGGCCATCACTGCTTGCACGCTCCTGAGCTAAGCGTTCGGCTTCACGGTCATCGCGCTCGGTAATGATGACTTCATCGGCGCTTGGCGAAATCGCTGAGGGGGCTCGGTCGCCTATCTTCAAACGTGCCCAGGGTATATCGACATTGCCTCGCACTTGTAACAGTTCTGGGGTCACCCTGATTCGGATATCCGGCGCCGCCTCCAGGCGCCCAAATTGAGGTAGCTCCACGAGCAATGGCTCTTGAGTGGCGCTGAGATCAACTCCAATGCGCCAATTGTCACCAGAGGGCCAGTACGCGTCGCCTGTGATATTGAGTCGGCCGCGCTTGGCGGCTAAGAAGCCATCAATGTCTCCCTGTTCGCCGTCAAAGGTAACTGCCAAGGCGCCATCTTGGATATCAATAGGGATATCTGGCCCATGAACACGAATGCTGCGTAAGGCAAGTTCCCCCTGTAAATCTGGTTGGCGGGTGGTGCCACCTATTTGTACGCTCCCGTTAAGGTTGCCCTCTAAGCGGTCCATTCCCGCCACCATAGGGCGATAGGGCTCAAGTGAGACGTTGTTTGCACGCAGCTCGCCTCTTAGCGCCCCCTGCCCCATAGGGTCATTGACCGATAGGTTCAGAGAAAGCTCACCCGCTTCTGAGAGTGACAGCGCTATATCGGCATCTGCTCTCGCTTGGTTAGCGTCTATCTGAGCATCTATGTTGATGACCGGCAGTTGGACAGGTTGCCCATAATCATTAACGGCAGTAATTGCTAATTCACTGAGCAGCTGTACATCAGCTTGCCATTGGGCTCCCCCTTGGCGCCAAGAGGCCACCATATCAGCGGTGGTATCGCCCTCAAAACTCCACTCTTCGGGCAAGAAGGGCTCCAACATTTCCATGGGCACTTCGCGCACAGTAAGTACAGCGCGTCCTTGTTCAGCTGACCCATCGATGGCTTCTTCGGAACACACTAGCCCACCTTGCTCTCGCCGTAAGCAGAAAGGGGATAGCCGTATCTGCCCACTGGCTAGGTTGTAGCTCGCGTCTAACGGCGCTTCCAGTCGAATATCACCTGCCTCGGAATCGATTTCCAGCGGTATTAAACGCCCTTGATATTGCTGGGCTTGCTGGTCAAATTGGCCATTAATGGCAAGCAGCGCTCGGCTAAGTGGGCTGCTGGGTTCTCCCTGCGCATTAATCGTAAGCGTATGCTCGGAAAGGCGACCACTTAACGCCAGCGCTACACTAGAAAGCGACTGCCCTCCCGCGTTGACCTGTTGTAAATCTAAATCGACGTCAAGGCTTGGATCGTCAATCCCCGTCACGTCTGCGGCAAGTGACAGCTGCTCTATCCGATTTTCGGCAAAGCGTAGCCTTTCCCCAGTCAGGCGCGCCATAAGCGCTGGCTGAGAAAAACTGCCGCTTGCCTGCACGCGCCCCGTTAATGTGCCTGCCAAGTCTGGATGCAGGGTTTGCAGCTGGCGCAGGGCGATTTCAGCGTCTAAAGACATCGCTTCTTGGCTGACTTGACCTTGGGCGGTCAGGCGGTTTTCTCCTTGAGTAAACAGTAGCTCTTGAATATCAACTTCAAGATTACTATTCGCCTCTAAGGCTGCCTGCAATGTCAGCGGGTACTCCTGTAGCTCCCCTTCGATGGCCAGCTCAGGAATATTCACTTCCCATAAGTCGTCTATCTGGCGAACGTTGAGGGCTATATCCCCCGTCAAATTGCCATTCAGCTGATCAACAAAATGAGAAGGATCAAACTGTTCTAAGCGGATCCGTGAATCAATCTGGAGCGGTGTTGCCCAGTTAATTTGTCCTTCGCTACGTAGTAAGCTCTCATCGATGCGCAGCGTTAATGGCTCCCAGCGGAAGGAAGTAAGGTTTCCGTCCCCAGAAATACTTACCTTTGTGGAAGGCACCTGAGGCCCTTCGGCGGTAAAAGCCAGTGAAAGTTGATAAGCCTCTAAACTACCCGTAATCGCAAGATCCAATGCGTCGATTGAGTAAACCTCTTGCTCTTCCCCTTCGGTTTCAGTGAGCGGCCATTGTAAATTTTCACTGCGCAGGCGAGCCTCAAAAGGTACCGTCGGTGACAGCACGTCTACTTGGCCACCTAGGTTTACATTCACTTTTCCGCTTACCGCTAAGTCGGCATAAAGCTCAGCAAGATCCCCAGATAGCTCAAGCACGATTTTTTCTCCCTCAAGCTCTGGGAACAGCTCTGGTAAGAAAAGCTCTGCTGTTAAGCGTGCCCCCAATGGATAATCCCCTTCTAAAGAGACCGAAGCTGTAAGCGATGCGTGAGCGTCGGGAGTTAAAACATCAAGGGTATTGATCGTTATCTGGTTATTTTGTGTTTCAGCTTCTAATAGTAGGCGCTCAACATGGTAGTCAACTGCGCCTTCCAAGTTGAAATCAGTCACCGTTAGGGCTTCAAGATGGAGGTCTATGGGCAGAGTAATTTCCGGCAGCGTTAGTCGCTCATCGGATACCAATGGGGCAGTTTGGGCCACGGCGGAAGTGCCATTGCCTATAGGGCGTGCAGCAACGATAGCGCCATCGATACCTTCAGCCATCAGAGGTGTTTCGATGCCCTGGGTAAGCTGCACGCCCTATAGGCAA
>NZ_AHBC01000002.1:0-190955 GCF_000236625.2 Halomonas sp. GFAJ-1 | reverse complement strand
GGCGGAAGTGCCATTGCCTATAGGGCGTGCAGCAACGATAGCGCCATCGATACCTTCAGCCATCAGAGGTGTTTCGATGCCCTGGGTAAGCTGCACGCCAGGCGATGGAGGCAGATAAAGCGTTGGCCGTATCAGCGCTGTAGGTGCAATAGCCAGCTGATTTCCTTCCGCCACGGCAGAAGTGGTAAATGTATCCCAGTTAAGCCGGGTGCCATCCTCAAGTTGAATTTGAACGTCACTGATCTCAATGGAACGCAGTTCAATAGGAAATGGCAATTGAATGCGAGCTTGCCCGGAGGAGTAATCATCAGCCTCGTCCGAAGTATCTGCGCCACTGCTTAGCTGGATATCGGCCCCTTTAAGGCGCAGCGTCTCTAAGCACAAGCGTCCCGAAAGGACACAGTCATCCGCCCAGGCTAGCTCGAAGTCATCAATTTGGATGCGTGTATCACCGATAGCAAGCTGGAAGCCCTGGAGCGTGAATCGATCCAGCAGCGCTCCTTCTTGTTGTTCAAAGGTGAAATAACCGTGTTGCTCGCCTTGTGAAAACAGCTGCCCGGTGCCCCAAGGTGAGAGTGCAACCCCCAGCAGCAGCGCTACGAGACCCAATAACCAAAGGGGCACAACGATAAATAAGCGAATAAAGCTCCACGCCGCTAACCATAAGCGACGTTTAGGCGAGAGCAACTGACGCTTTGCAGGGCCCCGTGTTTCAACCTTAGCCAAAATACTCTCCTAGAATTCCGGTCCAATGGAAAAGTGCACACGCCAGTCGTCATCATTGTCAAAGGGATGAGCGACATCAAAGCGAATGGGGCCCACGGGTGATATCCAACGCACCCCTACACCAGCACCGGTTTTGAGATCTTCTGGCCCCCAGTTATCGAAGGCGTCACCACTGTCCACAAAGGTTGCTCCCCACCACTCTCCTGTCACTCGCCGCTGATACTCAAGCGTTGACGTAAGTAATTGTTGCCCGCCACGCAAACGGCCTTCTTCGTTTTTGGGCGATAAACTCTCAAAAGAGTAACCCCGAACGCTACGGTCACCACCAGCAAAGAAGCGTAGTGAGGGAGGCAGCTTATCAAAGTCATCGGTTTCTATAGCACCGATACTCAAGCGTGCTGAGAATCGGTTGTCATTTCCAATGGTGCGAATCCACTCTGTATCTCCCGTCAGCCGGGCAAAGTGAGCGCTGGACCCCCATGTGGTATCAGAATATTCGATGGAAAGCTGCTGACGGTCGCCCCATAGCGGAAATCGTTGGGGCTGAGTCCGTGTTCGAGACCACTGGATGCCAGGGTAAAACAACCAAACATCATCTGAAATGCCGCCCTGGGTGAAGTCTTCATACGTGGTACGAAAGTACAGCGTTTGTACCCAACGATTTTCAAACTCCCAGCGTCGCGCTACTTCAACCGTACCCTCGAGCGATTGGGTATCCCCATCGTCTCGGTTACGCACACCGTATTGAAGGCGATAGTTATCGCGTATGGGGTCTTCCAGAGGGATATTGTAGACACCCGTGAAGCGCTGCTCAGGTGCGGAAATATAGAGGTCATGATTGAGGCTATGGCCGAAGCGATTAATCCAGGGCTGTTGCCAGCCAAAGCGCAACCGAGGCCCTACATCCGTCGCGAAGCCGATACCGACCTCAAACTGATGGCGATCAGCGGGTTCAACGCTCACATCAATGGGCAGGCGCGTATCGTCTTCATCGCGACGGTTGAGGCTCAAGGCGCTGGCTAATGCCGCACTGGAGAGGCGAGGCCGCTGGGGCTGAGACGCAGTCGCTTCGTTCCACCAAGAAGCACCGCCAGAAAAGGGCGCGATAGTAAGCTCTTGAGCGGTTTCTAGCCGGGGACGTACGCTGACGGAACTAAACCACCCTGTCTCCGCTAGACGCTGGTTATAGCGGGCTAGGGATTCAGCCAAGTAAGGAGCGCCGGTTTCAAATGTCTGCATTTGACGCAGACGCTCAGGCTCGATGTGACTACCGGCAATAGACGTCTCACCAAATTGATAACGAGGCCCGCTATTAAAATCCATGTAGAGACGAGCGCTTTCAAGGTAAGGTCTGACTTCCATTCTGCGATCAGCAAACGACCAATCAAAATAGCCTCGCTCAATGGCTAGGCCCGAAAACTGATTACGCAGCCTATCCCATGGCGCATGTCGTAAGGCATCACCTTCCCGCAATGGAAAATTATCTAGGGCGGCCTGAAAAGGTGGGTCGTTCTGCGCATCGCCTTCAACGTTAATCGAAAGCACTTCAATTTTTACCTGGGGCCCGGGCTCAATACGCACCGAGATCGGTGTTTGGTTCAGCTCAACGGTAATATCAGGTTCGTAGTAACCAAAAACGCGCATGGCTTCAAGGGTACGCTGCCTAATTTCACCGCTTAGGCGCACATCGGTGTACTGTTCTTCATCAATACTTTGTAAATAAGCATCAATATTGTTCTCAACTGGGCTACTCACCCCACTGATCGCTGCGTTTAGTGCCCATGTGGTGGGACTCAACGTGAAGAGTGGCAGTATCACTAAGCAAGCTGCCTTTTTGGCCACAGGCCATCGCCGTTGTTTTCCCATACCTTTCATCCCTAACTAAATCAGCAATTCGGTAGGCATTTTCTACCGGAGCATTTCCATCTGCGCACTAAAAGCAAGCTGTGCTTGGCGTACTTGCCGAATGTCGCTTTCTAAAGTAATTATCCGCTGTGACCACTGCTGCTCTAGTTCTTCCAGAGATGCCTGGGTCGCTGCCGGCGACTCCGCAGTGCTTAAATTCTCAATGGTTGAGGAAAGCGTACTTAACTGCTGATCAGTTGCTTCACGCCAGCGAGCAAACTCAGCTTCTAGTTCATCGCTTTCGCTCGCCAGCTGGCGCTCAAGTGCTGCTAAGCGCTGTGCTGTGTTCTCTTCCAGATGAGAGACCTCTTCAAGTAAGTTTTGCCGACCTGAAGTGCCCGACTGCTCCAGCGCATCTAGGGACGCACGAATAGCTGCTAGCTGTCCATCACGAAGGCTTGCCTGTTCCCGAAACTGTTCAAGTGACTGCGAAAGCGAACTCACTGCATCGTTTGAAACAAGTTCTTCATTAGCCGTTAACAAGCCATAGAGCTCTTCACGCGTATTAGTCACTACCATTGCTAGCTGCTCCTGTTCTTGGAACAGCGTTGCCACCTGTGCTTGTACAAAGGTTATCGTATCCTGGGTGTCCGTGTCACCCGAGTCTAGCCTAGCGTGAAGGTTAGAGACTTCACCGCTTACGCGGTTAAACTCACTTAACAAGCGCTCACGCTCGTACCAAAGGCTGACGGCAGCTGCACCCAACGCAATAATGATCACTATCATAACCAGCCACAATGGCCATAGCCTTGGCCCCCTGCGGTGACGCAAGTGTCGCGCGGTCAAACTTTGATCCACATCGGGAACAATGCGCTGGGACGAAGAGCTATTAGGCATGGTTATTCCTCAAAAGTGGTCGGGTCGGCACGTCGCCCGATCCCTCTATAGCGTAAGCCACAGCTTGCTACGAAGGCTGGGTCGTAGATATTACGCCCATCGAGCACTAACTTAGCGCTTAGTAATGAGGCTAAACGATGCCAGTCAGGGTTCCAATAGGATTTCCACTCTGTGACGAGCATCAGTGCATCAGCGCTCTCACAGGCTTCATAAGGATCCCCTTCGAAGGTGGTTAAATCGTCACGTTCGCCCACTGCCGCATACAAAGCCGGGATAGCCGCGGGGTCATGCAGCCTTACCTTAACACCCTGTGCCCAAAGAGCTTCAAGCAGAGTTAGTACCGGTGCATGATCAATACGCGCAGTACCAGGTTTAAAAGCAGCTCCCCAAATGGCGATCGTTTTACCCGCCAAATTGCCTTCAAAGGCAGTCCATAGTTTTCTGAACAGCGTCTCTTTTTTCTGTTCGTTAATATCCATTACCTGCTCAAGCAGCGCTGAATATCTACCACTTGCCGACTGAACATCTGCTAGGCGCATCAAATCACGGGAGAAATTAGGCCCACCGAAACCACAGCCTGGGTACAAATACTCAAACCCGATGCGGGTATCTGCGCCCATTCCTTGACGAACGTGCTCCACATCAACGCCAAGCGTATCTGCTAGGCCCGCAATTTCATTCATATAGCTTATGCGTGTCGCTAACATGCCATTAATAGCAAGCTTGGTTAGTTCGGCTGCCCGGCAAGGCATCCTCTGAAATACTTCGCTGCGTCGATTAAAAGCACGCAGTAACTCCCGGGCTACTTGTTCCCCCATGGCGTCATCACAGCCCAACAGCCATCGTACTGGGCGGGTAAATGATGCCCAAGCTCGGCCCTCTTCAAGGGTGTCAGGCAGCGCAACGCTGCTGTGCTGAGCGCCCATGACGGCATGGAGTCGCTCGGTTTCACCGACCGGGAAGGTCGAGTTATTAATTAATACAGCGCCACTATGCGACTCAAACATGGGGTGCTGAAGTAACGTATTAGCTGATTGACGCTGCCCAGGCGATAACGCAAGCCATATCACATCGGGAGTGTTGGCTTGTTCAAGCGTTTCGATAATTCGCAGCGTGCCGCTGGAGAAAGCTTGCTCAATATGTGTCATAAGCTCGGGTTCGCGACGCAACCAGTCTTCTTTTGAAAGCGCGGCCCACTGAGCCTCTTCATGCAGCAGCCAGTCGACGTGATGGCCAACCCAGGCTAACGCGGCGGCGGCTGTTGCAGCACTTAGTTCACTACCATGGAGTAATACACGCATCGCTCACGCTCCCCGACAGGATAATATTCGGGAAAATAGGCTGTTATGGATCATGCAAAGTTCCTTTTCATGCGTTCCGCCCCCGGAGTGGTTAGAATGACATAATACTGAACGAATGGCCGGATGCCACCTTGCTACTTGATATGCCAACAAGCGAAGGCGATAGCATCCTGGCATATGCTGACAGACAAATCCCCTTTAGGCTAAGGAGTGCAAAATATGCAAGCGTCACCTCAGGATAGCACTGCTCATCGCTATCAAGGCAACGTCGATGCAGCGGAAGTTGCTAAATTTGAAGCGCTCGCGAGCCGTTGGTGGGATCCGCAGAGCGAATTCAAGCCTCTGCACGACATTAATCCCTTACGACTTGATTTTATTGATGCCCGTTCTGGCCTGGCTGGAAAACGTGTGCTCGATGTCGGCTGCGGCGGCGGCATATTAAGCGAGTCAATGGCGCATCGTGGCGCCAAGGTTACCGGAATCGATCTAGGTGAAGCCCCGTTAGGCGTCGCACGTTTACATGCTGAGGCAAGCGGCGTGGAAATTGACTACCGCAACATTAGCGTTGAAGCCTTAGCTGATGAACAGCCAGGCCAATTTGACATCATTACCTGCATGGAAATGCTAGAACACGTTCCAGACCCCGCTTCTGTCATTCGTGCTTGTAGCCAATTAGTACGCCCTGGGGGGTACGTATTCTTCTCCACCTTAAACCGTACCCCTAAATCTTATGCCTTTGCGATTCTGGGCGCTGAGTATCTGCTGAGATTATTACCTCGCGGTACCCATGATTACGCAAAATTTATTCGCCCCTCTGAAATGGCCGCTTGGTCACGGATATCAGGGCTTGAGGTACGGGAACAAACAGGGCTTACCTACAACCCATTAACCCGGCGTTATCGACTAGTAGCCAATGATGTATCAGTTAACTACATGATGTATTGCCGCAAAGTGAGCCAATAAATGCCATCGACACTTCCAACTGCAGTGCCTGAGGCCGTGCTGTTCGATTTGGATGGCACGTTAGTGGATACGGCGCCAGATTTAGCACAAGCAACGAATGCCTTAAGGCAGCACCATGGGCTAGCGCCGCTGGCATATGAACAAATTCGTGGGCAGGTATCCAATGGCGGGAGTGCGCTGGTGACACTGGCGATTGGTCTTGAAAGTGGTAGCCAGGCGCACGATACAGCGCGAGAGTATCTACTGGATGCCTACGAACAAGCCGTGGCGGTGCATAGTCAGGTCTTCAAACCGCTGGATCAGTGGCTAACCCGCTGGCACGCACAAGCGCGTTTATGGGGAATTGTTACTAATAAACCTAGACGCTATACCCTGCCCTTACTTGATGCTCTAGCATTAAAGCCAGGCGCACTACTCTGCGCTGATGACCTTAGCGTGAAGAAGCCCGCCCCTGAACCACTTTGGGAAGCAGCGCACCGTCTTGGCGTAGCCCCACAAGCGTGCTGGTATGTCGGTGACCACGTGCGTGATATAGACGCAGCTAAAGCGGCGGGAATGACGGCCGTCGCGGTTGGCTATGGCTACATTAGTGAGGAGGATAACTATCAACAGTGGCCCGCTGATATCTGGTTTGAAACGTGTGAAGATTTGGTTGATGCTCTAAACGCGTTTCATCACACTGCTAATCAATAAGTAAGCAATAACGTTTAGAGCACCTTGCTAACCCCGCCTCTGATGTTGTTAAACGCGAGGCGGTTGGGCATCTAGTTTTTGGCCACTAACGCCGGTGCTATCTGGGCCCATTAACCAAAGGTAAGTTGGCATGATTTCTTCTGGTGTACGCAGCGTCGTGGCATCTTCACCCGGAAACGCGGAGCGGCGCATTTGAGTGCGCGTTGCACCCGGATTAAGGGTATTAACGCGTACATTTGCCTGATTTTCCAGCTCATCGGCCAACACTTCAGCAAATCCCTCAGTGGCGAACTTAGAAACCGAATACGCTCCCCAATAAGCACGCCCTTTACGACCTACGCTTGATGAAGTGAAGATAACCGATGCATCTTTGGATTGTTGCAGCAATGGTAATAGGGCTTGCGTCATCCAAATAGGCCCATTGATATTTACCTGCATCACCTGCTCCCACAGCTCGGGATTATACTGCTCAAAGGGCGTAATCCTTCCCAGCAACCCGGCGTTGTGAAGCAGCCCATCTAAGCGTCCAAACTCCTTATCCAGCGTTTCAGCCATGTCATGGAAGTCTTTGAGCGTCGCGCCCTCAAAGTTCAGCGGAAAAATGGCTGGTTGTGGCCCTCCTGCAGCTTCAATTTCATCGTAAACGCTTTCAAGTTTTGCGATGGTACGCCCTAATAGCACAACCGTTGCCCCATGGCGGGCATAGCTTAGCGCCGCAGCGCGGCCAATACCGTCACCCGCACCGGTTACCAACACGACGCGATTTTCTAACAGGTTGGCCGTTGGTTGATAGTCGATTTTGCAGCTCATGAGGTTTCCTTGAAGCGAAAAAAATTAAACAGGGTTATCCAGCAGACTGACGGAGAAAATCATTCGCGAGACCGGCAGCACTACTTTGCGGATAGTCATCGCGCACTTGCTCAAGCAGTTCTCTGCTGCGTTCAGCCTCGCCCTGGCGTGCTTTTACAAGCCCCAGTTTGTAAAGTGCATCGGGTACTTTGCTGCTACTGCTGTACTGCTCTATTACACGGCTAAAGGCTTCATCCGCTGAACTTAGTTCGCCTTCAGCGGCATAAAGCTCACCCAGCCAATAGTGGCCATTGGCGGTCAGGCTACTGTCGGGATGGTCAGCCACAAATGCTTCAAAAGCAGCAATGGCGTCGCTAAAGCGTCTTGCTTGCACATGAGCAAATGCCGCTTGGTAGTCCGCCTGGACATCTTCACTGACGTTGCGTGCCGAAGGCGCGTTAACCACCTGCTCCGCTGCTTCAGGCTCGACCTGCGGAGTAGATTGCTCAATTTGACTGGGGCCACTACTCATTAAGCGGTCTTCAATATCTAAATACTGCTGCTGAGATTGGCGACGTAACTGTTCCAGCTGATGGCGCAGTTCTTCAATTTGGCCACGCAGCTGTTGAATTTCCTGCTGGTGCTCTTGAACTTGGTTAAAAAGCACCAAGTTTCCGCCTGAGGCTTCTTGGCGTTGGGTCTGATGATAAAAACCGCTGGAAGAGCCCGAGGAGAGATCTTGAACAAGCGGCTGCTGAGCAACAGCGATCAGGGGCAATACGGACAGCGGGAGCACTAAGGCTCCCGCACCGCACAGCCTCTCAAAATAGCGTTTGAGACTGTGATTCATGATGACTCCGTAGGTAGTACGCTATTGGCGTGTCTTTAGCACGCCAACGCCATCAATAATTGAACACAACGCGGCGATTCTGTGAGTACGCGCTTTCAGTTTGTCCGCTTGCAGCTGGGCGCTCTTCACCATAGCTAACCACGCTCATTTGTGAAGGTGATACACCTTGAATATTCAGGAAGCGCTGAACGGCTCCTGCGCGACGCTCACCCAGTGCCATGTTGTATTCACGCGTGCCACGCTCATCAGTATGGCCGTGTAGTACAACTTGTGCATTTGGATTAGCGCGCAGGTAGCGAGCATGCGCCATTACCACTGACTCGTATTCGCCCTTGATGGTATCGCGGTCGAAGTCGAAGTAAATGGTGCGTACCTCAGGGATACGCGAGTCAGCTTGCTGACCGGCACCTGCACCAGAGCCTGACGTGGAGCCGTATTGGCCACTAGTGCCAACACCCGTGGTAGAGCCCATGCTGCTGCCATCTTGGCTGCCGTATGAGTCACCATCTTGAGTCCCGCCGGTGCTGGAACAGCCAGCGATAACTACGATAGATAACGCTACTGCCAATGAGCGAGCCAACGGTTTAAGTTGCATAATCAGACTCCTTGCCTGAAAAACAGAAAACAAATGCGGTTCAAGATCAATTTAAGAAAGGTGACCACGCGGGATCGCGGACATCACCTTGTGCTGCGGGTAATCTAAATGACGAGCGACCATCGGCCGATACAGCACTCAGCACCCCATTGTTACCCTGTTGGGTAGCGAAGATTACCATGGTCCCGTTCGGAGCAACACTAGGAGATTCATCTCTTGTAGATTCACTTAATACAACTAAGCGACCTCCATCGAGTTCCTGGCGTGCGACTTGGTAACCACGGCTTGAGCGGTGAATTAAAAATATCTGTTCACCGTCTGGCGAGTAACGAGCACGGGCGTTGTAATTGCCCGTAAACGTAACGCGATTTGTTTCTCCGCTGCCTAATACGTGGCGATAGATCTGCGGGCCGCCACTGCGGTCAGAAGTGAAGATAAGGCTGCGGCCATCGGGCGCCCAAGCAGGCTCAGTATCAATGCTGCTGCTTTGGGTAATACGCTCAACAGAGCGATTAGCAACGTCCAGAATATAAATTTCTGGCTGGCCATCTTTAGAGAGCGACATGGCTATACGTCGGCCATCGGGCGACCAGGTAGGTGCTCCGTTGATGCCCTCAAATGAGGTGGCTTGCACCCGCTGCCCGGTGGCTACATCTTGGATATATATAGCAGGGCGCTCGGTTTCAAAAGATACATAGGCAAGCTTTCTGCCATCTGGCGACCATGAAGGTGACATGATCGGCTGATCAGAGGTAAGCACTTGTTTGCTATTACGACCATCAGCATCAGCCACATAAAGGCCGAACTGCATATTGTCACCAAGCCCCTGAGCCGTAACATAAGCAATGCGCGTTGAGAAAGCGCCTCGGATATCGGTGATTGCCTCGAAAATCTGGTCGCTAATGTAGTGAGCTGCACCGCGTAGGTCGTTTGCGTCGGCGGTAACCGTTTCACTAATTATGCGGCGTTGACCACTGATATCCATTAAATCGAACTGTAGCTGGTAGCCGCTACCGGTTTGCTGGGCGCGCCCAACCACCAGGTAGCGTACATCCAGCGAACGCCATGTGCCGAATTCAACCTCGCTGGCTTGGCTTGGGCGGTCAAACATTGCGCTACGCTCAAGCGGTGAGAAGAACCCGCTTCGTTCTAGGTTATCGTGAATAATTTGGGCAATGTCTTCTGGCATATCGTCACCGCCAGCAAAAGGCACCACGCCAATGGGGAGCGCTTGATCACTCCCACGCGTTATTTCGATCGTAAGATTTGCATGTACTGCACTGCTGACAAACAGCAATACGCAAAACAGCCACACTTTGCTAAAGGTTTGCATCAGCGAACATCCCCCGGGGTAAATCGCAGATTAAATTGGCGTAAATTACGCTGCTGATCGGCGGGCAATTCTCGTAACTCGCCGAAAGGTGCAGCTTGTTCGACGGCCTGCATCGCAGACCTGTCAAACGTGCTATCGCCACTTGAAGTAACAATAGAAGTTGCCAACAGTTCACCTGATGGCCCAAGCCTTACTTGAATCGTAGCACTCATCGCATTACTTGCACCTGGCGGTATTATCCAAGCCTGCTCTACCGCACGCCTAACAATGTTGATGAAGCTATTAGCAGCCTGCTGAGCTTGCTGAGCATTGGCTGCGGCCTCTGCTTCACCGGCTAATTGACGCTGCATAGCAGCTTCGGCTGCTTCTGCCGCACGGCGCTCTTCGGCTTCACGTTCACGCCGGGCCTCCTCTTCGCGAGCCCGCTGAGCCTCGGCTTCGCGCTGGCGTTGTGCCTCAGCCTCTTCACGAGCGCGCTGCTCTTCAGCTTCACGTTGGCGCTGTGCCTCAGCCTCTTCACGGGCGCGCTGCTCTTCAGCTTCACGTTGGCGCTGTGCCTCAGCCTCTTCACGCACACGCTGCTCATCTGCTTCTCGTTGGCGCTGAGCCTCCTCACGCGCTTGCGCCTCGGCTTCCTGCTCTTGTGCTAAACGTTGAGCCTCTTCAGCACGCCGCTGAGCCTCTTCTTCAGCCTGGGCTTGGGCCTCTTCTAGTGCACGCTGCTCTTCGGCTTGCCGAGCCTCGCGCTGGGCTGCCTCCTCAGCTGCTTGCTGTTGAGCAGCCTCTTGGGAGGGTTCCGTTGAAGGTTCCGGCTCCGGTTCTGGCTCAGCCTCCTCTGCCTCTGCCTCTGCTGCGGCTCTGCTCAGCGCCGCCTGCTGCTCCGTAATCTGCTGTGCCTGATCCGTGAATGTTTCTGTACTGACAAGCGTCGCCTGCACAATAGAAGAAGAGTCGGGCTCTGCTGTCGATGTTGGCAAACTGATCAAGCTAAATACGACTACCATCAAATGCACCGCAATAGCCAAAATGACCGGTAGCGTGTAGCCAACGTCTTGGGGGTCTCGATGAGTATCGGCAGCCATCTGTGCGTTACCTTTACCCATCTTGTGGTGGCTCGGAAAGCAGCCCCACATTAGCGACGCCAGAGCGCTGTAACGTACTCATGAGCAGAACAATTTGGCCATAAGGAACGTTACGGTCACCGCGCACCATGACCGGTGTGCCAGGACGGCGTTCTAAAATAGCGATAATCCGCTCAGCCATTTGATCAAGAGAGACGACGGATGTGTCTTCGCCCAAGGTAACAAAATAGTTACCCTCACGATCAACAGAGATGATGATCGGGTCGCTATCCTCTTGGGTTTCGATTGGCTCAGAAGTGACTTGCGGCAAGTCTACGTCTACCCCTTGGGTGAGCAACGGGGTGGTGATCATAAATATCACCAGCAATACCAACATAACGTCGATAAAGGGGACGACGTTGATTTCCCCCATCGGCTTGCTTTTGCCGCTACGGTTGAATGGACCTTGCATGGCAGACTCCCTTAACTGGCGTTAGGCTTGCCGTCACGGCCTTGCAGATTACGGTGCAAGATAGCGTGAAACTCTTCGGCAAAGTCTTCATATTTGCCCAGTAAACGAGCCGCATCATTTGACAGGCGGTTATAAAAAATTACCGCCGGGATAGCAGCAAAAAGCCCCATGGCTGTCGCAATCAAGGCCTCTGCAATCCATGGCGCAACCGTTGCTAAGGTGGCTTGCTGTGTCATGGAGAGCGCTTGGAAGGAACCCATGATGCCCCACACGGTGCCAAATAGGCCAATATAGGGGCTAGCTGAAGCGACGGTGGCCAGGAAAACCAAATGTTGGGTTAAGCGGTCTTCTTCACGGGACCATGCAACGCGCATGCTACGCTGAACACCATCCAATACTGAGTCAGCATTGCGGGTTTTAGGCATTAGCCGATTGAACTCGCGAAACCCTGCTTGAAAGACATGCTCAGCACCATGGCGCGGATCGTCGGCTGGAATTTCTCGGTAAAGCTCGTTCAGGTCGACACCAGACCAGAACGACTCTTCAAATTGGTTGTACTCTTGCTTTGCTTTACGCAGCGCAATGCTGCGCTGGAAAATCACCACCCACGAGAGGATTGACCCCACTACTAGTAGCAGCATCACCAGTTGAACAACCGTACTGGCACTCATTATCAAGTGGGGAATGGACATGGTGTTATCGTTCACAGTTGCCCTCATCAATCAATTAGCGTCGGCTTATCCGACTGTGGTGATATTCGCGGTGATATCCGCCAAGCGTTGCAAAGAACTCAGCATTCGTTAGCCGCACTATAAATCAAGCGCTTAAAATCGTTAGGCCTCGCCTAGCAGACTAAGCGTGGCGGGCCATTTCTTAGGCTTCAACGTCTTAGCACTCAAGCAGGCTATCTCGACTGTCGCAGCGCACAAGAGTTCCTCATTACGTCGAACCTGCTGTTCAAACGTCATACGGCATCGCCCGATAGTTTCCACTGAGGCACTTACCACCAGCTGGTCATCTAAGCGAGCTGGCTTGGCATAGTGACAGGCCAAGCGGTATACCACTAGCTGTGTTCCTTCGTCTAGCAGCATTTGCTGATTTATTCCTAATTCTCTCAGCCAGTCACTACGCGCACGCTCCATAAACTTCAGATAGTTAACGTAGTAGACAATCCCGCCAGCGTCAGTATCTTCCATGTAAACGCGTATTGGCATAGTAAAGCCATGGCTCATGGACGTCGCTCTCCTTCCACGTTGACAGAGTGTTCATGGGGAACCCTATCAAAATGCAGCCACGCTTGGCGGGTCACCATACGCCCTCTTGGTGTTCGCATCATAAGGCCCTGCTGAATGAGGTAAGGCTCTATAACGTCTTCGATGGTATCGCGCTCTTCCCCTATCGCTGCGGATAGTGAATCCACCCCCACAGGGCCGCCATCAAATTTGTCGATCATTGCCAGTAACAAGCGACGATCCATGTGATCAAGCCCATGATGGTCGACATTAAGCATGTTCAGCGCAGCATCCGCCAAGCTAGCATCCACTACCCCGTTACCTTTGATGTCCGCGTAATCCCGCACACGCCGTAGAAGGCGATTGGCGATACGCGGCGTCCCCCGTGACCGGCGGGCAATTTCCACGGCGCCTTCCTGGCTAGTTTCTACCCGAAGAAGGCGTGCCGACCGAGAAACAATTTCAGTGAGCTCTTCTAAATTATAAAACTCAAGGCGCTGGACGATACCAAAGCGGTCACGCAGCGGTGACGTTAATAGCCCCGCACGTGTTGTTGCGCCCACTAGCGTAAAAGGGGGCAGGTCGAGCTTAATAGAGCGAGCTGCAGGCCCTTCACCAATCATGATGTCGAGTTGAAAGTCTTCCATTGCGGGATAAAGCACTTCCTCAACCACAGGCGATAAGCGGTGGATCTCATCAATGAACAGCACATCGCCTGGCTCAAGGTTGGTTAACATCGCCGCTAGGTCACCTGCCCGTTCAAGCACTGGACCAGAGGTTGATTTAAGCCCCACCCCCATTTCCGTGGCAATGATATTGGCAAGCGTCGTTTTGCCAAGCCCAGGAGGGCCAAATACCAGCGTGTGATCCAGGCTTTCCTCGCGAAGCCTGGCCGCGCCAATAAATATCTCTAGCTGCTCTCGCACCCGAGGCTGGCCGATGTACTCTTTAAGTCGCTTGGGGCGAATAGCGTGGTCAATTCGCACTTCCCCCTGTTCGGGTTCAGCAGCGATTAACCGGTCGTGTTCTAACATAGAGGCTCTTTTTTTGATGGCTTGCTTAACCGCACGCAGTGTCGTTAACCATAAATGAACAAGGACACTTACCCGTTCATACGATTCGTTAGAGCCGCTTTGATCAGCGCTTCTGTTGATTGATTAGGATTAATATCAGCCAACATTTTAGATGCCTCTGTTAGCTTATAACCCAGGCTAACCAGCGCAGCTTCAGCATCTGCAAAGCTATCCCGAGGGGCTGGGCGGCCACTTGTCGCTTCCAGCGCTAGAGGTGCATGACTGCCATTTTCCCATTCGGGGAAGCGGTCGCGCATTTCAATGATCAAGCGTTCTGCGGTTTTTTTGCCCACCCCAGGGAGTTTGGTCAGCGCTTTACTATCATCGTCTCTAACACAGCGCATAAAAGCCTCTTCGTCCATCCCAGAGAGGATAGCTAACGCTAGCTTAGGGCCAACGCCATTAACCTTGATCAGGGCGCGAAACAGGGCGCGCTCGTGTTCTCGGGCAAAGCCGTAAAGAAGATGAGCATCATCGCGAATAGTAAGGTGGGTATAGAGTGAAACGCTCTCCCCGGGAGCAGGCAGTGCTACTAGGGTATTCATTGAGGTCTCTAACTCATAGCCAACACCGTGAACGTCGACCACAATCCACGGGGGTTGCTTTTCCAGCAGAGAACCGCTCAAACGACCAATCATAAGGTTACTCGCAACATTCAAAACAGCTGTTTACTATAAAGCCACCCTGTACAGATGACCAGCAGCGGTTAGAGTCGCCAGCGTCCTGAGGAGGACCTGCTGCGCCCTCGTGACGAGCGCGTTGTGCTCAGCCCACTGCCTGCATAGGCATGGGTGAGCGCAATAGCTAACCCATCCGCTGCGTCGGCTTGTGGCGTGGCGGAGAGTTTAAGTATGGCGGTTACCATGTGTTGCACTTGGCCTTTATCAGCCCCACCTTGTCCGGTAACCGCCTGTTTAATTTGTCGTGCAGCGTACTCGCCGATACTTAAACCGTGGTTGGCGATACACACCAACGCCGCGCCTCGGGCCTGCCCTAATTTAAGCGCTGAATCGGCATTTTTAGCCATAAAAACACGCTCAACGGCCACCGCATTAGGACGATGCAAGCCAATGACCTCGGCTACGCCTGCATAAATTTGCGCCAAACGCTGCTCTAAGGCCCCTTCTGCGGTACGGATACAGCCACTTGCGACGTATTTTGGCGTGACACCAACAAGGTCAATCACCCCATAGCCGGTGATGCGCGAACCGGGATCAATACCTAAAATCCTAATAGTGGGGGCTGCTTCGATTCCATTCATTTAACGTGCTCAACTGTGCTGGCAATAAAATATCGCTCACAAAAACGTCGCTAACAAAAACACCGACGCAGGGCGTCGGTGTTGGATAAAGCTTAGCGTACTGGAATGCTATTCAGTAGCGTCAGCTTTGGCCTTTTGGCGCAGGCGAATATTCAGCTCTTTTAACTGGTCGAGGCTAACTTCGCCCGGCGCATCAGTCATTAAGCAGCCTGCGCTTTGCGTTTTCGGGAAGGCTATCACTTCACGGATTGTCTTAGCACCCGCCATGAGCATTACCAGACGATCTAAACCGAAGGCTAAGCCGCCATGGGGCGGAGCGCCATACTGCAGAGCATCCAGCAAGAAGCCAAATTTCTCTTGTGCTTCTTCTTTACCAATGCCAAGAATCTCGAACACAGTGCTCTGCATAGCCTGGTCGTGAATACGGATTGAACCACCACCCAACTCAGTGCCATTGAGCACCATATCATAAGCACGGGAAAGCGCTTTTGCTGGGTCTTCCTTCAGCGCTTCCGGCGAGCAAGATGGCGCCGTGAAGGGGTGGTGAAGCGGGCTCAGGCGGCCATTATCGTCGGCTTCAAACATCGGGAAGTCAACGACCCACAGCGGTGCCCAGGCTTGGGTATAAAGTTCAAGATCAGCGCCTAGTTTGACACGCAGTGCGCCAATCGCTTCATTAACAATACGCGCTTTGTCAGCACCGAAGAAGATGATATCGCCATCCTCTGCACCCACACGGTCTAATAACGCTTCGACCACATTTTCCATAAACTTAACGATGGGCGACTGCAGACCTTCAAGGCCTTTGGCGCGCTCGTTAACCTTAATCCAAGCAAGGCCTTTTGCACCGTAGATGCCGACAAAGTTAGTGTATTCATCGATCTCTTTACGGGAAAGTTTGGCGCCGCCAGGTACTTTAAGTGCTGCTACGCGACCATCTTCAGCACTGGCCGGGCCTGAGAACACCTTAAAGTCGACCTGTTGCATCAAGTCATCAACGTCGGTCAGCTCAAGGGGGATACGCAGGTCAGGCTTGTCCGAACCAAAACGGTTCATGGCTTCTTGCCACGTCATGCGCGGGAACGCTGGCAACTCCACGCTTAGCACTTCTTGGAATAATTGACGAATCATGACTTCAGTAATGTTCATGATGTCATTTTCTTCGACGAAGGACGCCTCGATATCAATCTGAGTGAACTCAGGCTGACGGTCAGCACGCAGATCTTCGTCGCGGAAGCATTTGGCGATCTGATAGTAGCGATCAAATCCGGCCACCATTAACAGCTGCTTAAACAGCTGTGGCGACTGCGGTAGCGCAAAGAAGCTGCCGGCGTGAGTACGGCTGGGCACCAGGTAGTCGCGAGCACCCTCTGGCGTAGCGCGAGTGAGTACTGGGGTTTCAATATCAAGAAAGCCTTGATTCTCAAGATACGCGCGAACGTTATGGGAAATACGCGAACGCAGACGCAGTTTCTCGATCATGTCAGGGCGACGAAGGTCAATATAGCGATGCTTAAGACGCACTTCTTCGCCTACCTTGCCATGCTCATCAAGCTGGAAAGGTGGTGTAGCAGCGGTATTGAGCACTTCTACTTCTTTGGCCAGTACCTCAATCATACCCGTGGGCATATTGGGGTTTTGAGTACCTTCTGGACGCAGCCGGACACGCCCGGTAATACGCAAGACGTATTCGCTGCGGACGCGGTCGGCATGGGCAAACGCCTCGGCGGTATCAGGGTCTACAACGAACTGAGCGATGCCATCGCGATCGCGCATGTCGAGAAAAATGACCCCACCGTGATCACGGCGACGGTGCACCCAACCACATACGGTGACCGTTTGATCCACCAAAGTTTCGTTAAGCTGGCCGCAATAATGGCTGCGCATGTCTAATCCTGTTCTGTTACGTGGCAATGAGATTGTCGCGGGGCGTTACGCCCCTGACAGCCGCAGCTAAGCAGCGGCGCCTTTATTCGTTGGTGCGCTGGGGGATTCAGTTTTTGAACCCGTAGCGCTGGAAGCGGTTTGGCCATCAGCGACCAAATTCTTCTTACTGCCTGTCTTAAAATCAGTTTCGTACCAACCGCCGCCCGCTAAGCGAAAACCTGCCGCTGAAACTAAGCGTTCAAGTCCGTTGCGCTGGCAGGCAGGACACTCTTTGAGTGGGTCCGCACTGATTTTCTGTAATTTTTCCATGCGATGGCCGCAGGCCTTGCACTCGTACTCATAGATGGGCATGTTGATGACTCCTGAAAAGCTCAACTCCAACAGACTGGTTTTTCACAGGCTAACGTTTTGATAAAAATGACGTTAACAGGCTGTAAATATGTGGCCTGTCGGGATAAATTCCAAGACTGCGGTTGATAGAGCGACACATTATACCCTTTTGTGCCCCCTGCCGGGCAAGGCCAAGCGCCTACTGGCAGTTAATGGAGAAAATAAAATGCCCCATGCGGTCATGCTGGATGCCCAAAGCTTAGGGCCCGATATTGATTTAACCGCAATTCAAACAGTTGTTAGCCATCTTGAAGTGTACGGTAAAAGCACCTCAGAACAAGCGCTTGAACGTCTTGCAGACGCCGAAGTTGCTATCGTCAACAAGGTGAAATTAGATGCGCAGACGTTAACACAGCTGCCCAAATTACGGCTTATTTGCGTGCTAGCAACCGGGCTTAACAATATCGATCTAGAAACAGCTAAAGCACAAAATATTGACGTTAAAAATGTTACCGCTTATGGAACCGCCAGCGTTTCACAGCATACGCTAATGCTAATGCTGACATTGGCAAATCGTCTGCCACGCTACCAGGCGGATATTGCTGCCGGGAAGTGGCAACAAAGTGACTTTTTTTGTTTACAAGAGCACTCAACCCTACAGCTAGCAGGCAAGCAGTTAGTGATGGTTGGTCAAGGTGAACTTGGCTCGGAAGTAGCACGCTTAGCAGAAGCATTTGGTATGCAGGTGACGTTTTCCGCACGGCCGGGAAACGAGGCTGCCGACCAGCGACCGTCTCTCGATGAACTGTTACCCAGGGCAGATATCATAAGCCTACACTGCCCCCTCAATGAGGCTACCCACCATCTCATCAATCAAGAGCGGCTGGCAAAAGCGAAGTCTTCGCTACTGCTTATCAACTGCGCGCGAGGTGGCGTTATCGATGAAGCCGCCGCCCTAGAAGCGTTACGCAATGGCCAGATTGGTGGGCTGGCAGTGGATGTATTGCCTACAGAACCGCCTCGCGAGGGCCATGCGCTGTTAGAAGCGCTGGCGAATGCGGAGCCGCTGAACCTGATTGTTACGCCCCATAACGCTTGGATTACCCCTGAAGCCCGTCAAAACATTGTGGCGTTAACGGCAGACAACATTACGGCGTGGCAAACAAGCGCAAAGTAAGCGCCCATTAATACGTCGAGAAATGATCAGGAGCGTGGTAGTCATCCAACACTTCAAACGTAACATGGGTGACCCGCGCTCCATCTGGCCCTTGCCATAGCCACTCGCCAAGCGCAGTCACAGCGTCGGTTTCTCCACACATTGCCACCTCCACACGACCATCTGGCAAGTTTTTAGCGTAGCCTGTAATGCCCAGCTTAAGCGCCTGCGCTTGCGTGCTATTTCGATACCACACGCCCTGAACCTTTCCTGTCACATAAGCACGAACACAACGTTTTTCCATGATGTAGCTCCTGTTTAAATTAACTCGCGTTTAACCAGAACTGCGCTGTTACGAGGAACCAATGGGCGGCCACGACGCAATAGCAGCGAGCGTGTAAAGGCAGCACCAAACAGTAGAATTAACGAGCTGTAGTAGACCCATAGCAATATCATCACCACTGAGCCTGCGGCGCCATACGTAGACGCAGTAGCCGTGTAGGCTAGATACACGGCGATGATGTTGCGCCCTATTGTAAAGAGCACAGCTGTCACTACTGCCCCAATAAACACATCTTGCCAACTCAAAACCACATCCGGCAATACCTTAAAAATCGTCGCAAAAAGCAGCACAACGACTGCCAATGAAATTAACGACTCAAGCGATGTGGTAAATAAGCTGGCATAAGGAAGGAGGTGATCGGTCGCTTGCAGCATTCCCCTTATTACTACCCCAAGCACCAAAGAGACAAGCAGAATGAAGCCAATTGAGAGCACCACTGTCAGCGACAGCAAACGGTTTTTGATAAATATAAACATGCTATTTGAGGTGGGTTTAGCCGTTACGCCCCAAATGGTATTGAGCGAAAACTGCATTTGCGCAAAGACGGTGGTCGCGCCAACGATTAGTGCAGCAAACCCAAGCAACGTGGGCAGCAAACCAGACTCTTCAATGCGCGACTGCGCCACCGCCTGCTCAATCGCAGAAGCAGCATCTACGCCTAACGTTCCCTGTAATTGAGCAACGATTTGCCCTTGGGCAGCGTCTTCACCCAGCACCACCCCAATAACAGTTACCGCAATGATGACAGTGGGCGCTAATGAAAATAGCGTGTAAAACGCCAACGAACCTGCATAACTAAATGCGTTGCGCTCTAACCATAAGGAAGTTGCGTCTTGTACTACCTTCCACCAAAAAATAAGTGTGCGCTTGAACATATCCATTCCCTTAAACGACTTTATGGGGCGTCCGTGTCAATCATTAACGCCTGCTCGAGATAGTAAGCATACCTAACCCTAGCGCTGGGTGCAGGTATGACCACATTGCGTCACTTCGCAGCCCACTCCATAATGGCGCTCATTTATCAACGATCAAGGAAGCCCTATGAACTCGGATGCTGTTGAATCTGCTATGGCTTACGACTTTGATTGCTTGGTATTTATCGGACGCTTCCAGCCTCCCCACCTGGGGCATTTAGCGATCATCCGAGAAGCGCTTAAACAGGCGAGACAGGTCATTGTGTTGGTGGGGTCCGCTTGGCAGGCTCGTTCGTTACGCAACCCATGGCATTTTGATGAACGCCAAGCCATGATTCGTTCTGGCTTTGATGATGATGATAACCAGCGCCTAGAAATTACGCCGCTGCTGGACGCTCTTTATAATGACGATGTATGGGTAAGAGACGTTCAACGGAAAGTTCGTGACCTCGCTGCACCTGCCAACGCCCGCTTGCCACGCATTGGGTTAATAGGCGCAAGCCGTGGGCAGTCTAGTTATTATTTATCGCTTTTCCCCCAGTGGGAGTCAGTGAGCGTACCCTTAGTAGAAGGCATTTCGGCGAGCCAAATACGCGAGCGTCTGTTTCGCTCGCTGGGCTCTACCGATGACTACCTTAGCACCGGTGCATATCACGACTTGCCGCCTGGAGTGGTAAAACGTGTGGGCAGCTTTTGCCAAGGCGACGCCTACCATCAGCTGTTAGAAGAGCAGCAATTACTCGACCAATACCGGCAGGCGTGGGCACACGCGCCCTACCCACCTATTTTTGTTACCGTTAACGCGGTGGTCGTCCAGTCGGGGCACGTGTTATTGGTTAAACGTACGGCGGCTCCCGGTAAAGGTTTGTTTGCTCTACCGGGGGGCTTTATTAACCCCCATGAGCGACTGTTAGATGCTTGCTTAAGGGAGTTGCGCGAACGGCTGCGTCTCAAAGTGCCCGAACCCGTTTTAAAAGGTTCCCTTCGCGGGCAGCGCTTATTTGACGAGCCGCATCGTAGTTGGCGGGGACGCACGCTAGCAGAAGCATTTTACTTCGCTCTTCGTCCTGACCAGCAGCTACCACGCCTTAAACCGGTTCGCGGGGGGGACCATGCGCGCTGGGTGGCATTGGCGGATTTAAGGCCGGAGAGCTTGTTTGAAGACCACTTTTTTATTATTCAAAATTTTTTAGGGCTCCCCGCCGACTTTAGTAGTTTTTAGGCTTAGCGGCGTCAGAAGACATCGACGCCGCTTAACTATGCCTGTAGAAAATCCCTTGGCAACTTCATCATCTGACGCCATAGCCGCTCAACGCCTGGTTTATGCACTAATGAGCAGCGGTAAAGACGAATCTCGAGAGGAATATCCCAGCTTTCATCTCCTGCCCTTACCAGTCGACCACTTTTTAATTCCTCACGGATACAAAAATCCGGGATCCACGCGGTGCCAACACCTTGTAACACCATACCCTTTAAACCTTCGGCCATGGCGGTTTCGTAAACCGTGCGAAGCTTCATACGCAGCGGGTCATTCTTCAGCAGCATTCGGACACTGCGGCCTAAAAATGCCCCCTGAGTGTAGGCTAAATAAGGAATGGAGCTATCACGCTGCAGCGAAAAAAGCGGCTCGCCATTCTCGTCAGGAAGGGTGACGGGTAACATTTTCACTTTCCCGATTGAAAACGAGGGGAATACTTCTGCATCTAACTGCATGGTGGCAAACGGGTCATAGTAAGCCAACATCAGGTCACAATTACCCTCTCGCAGCACATGAATGGCCTCCCCCACATTCATAGCAACCAAGCGGGTAGGCAACTCGCCTAATCCTTTTTGTAACCGCGATATCCATGGCGGATAAAAGCTCAGCGCTAGTGAGTGAGCAGCAACGATATCCAGCGCTTCGTTAGCAATAGATAAACCTCGAAGATGCCCTAGTGACTCATTTAACTGTTCAACCAAGTTTCGGGCGGTAATTAAAAAAAGTTGACCCTCCGACGTCAAACCTATCGGGGTTGTGGTGCGGTCAACCAGCGTCACGCCGATTGCTTGCTCTAAAGCCCGGATACGGCGGCTAAAAGCTGGCTGTGTTACATGTCGCTGTTTTGCCGATGCAGAAAAACTACGTGTATTTGCCAACGCGACAAAGTCTTCTAGCCATTTTGTTTCTAAATTCACCCAAAACTCCTTGTGCCCAACCATTCGCAGCTGTTTTCGGCGCTCCGTTGATCACTGAATTGGCGCAGTCAAATAAGCAGCCCTTGATACGACTTTTTTCCACATAGGACGCTGGTTTATTTCATCCATGGTAACGCGTCGGCAGTGAGCAAAGTCCTCTTCCAGCATCTTACTTACTTCCGCAGCAAATGCTGAACTGGGGATAAAAGCAGTAATTTCAAAATTGAGTCGAAATGAGCGGTTATCCAGATTCACGGTACCTACACTTGCTGCTTCATCATCAATCAAGATCACTTTTTGATGTAAAAACCCAGGAAGATAACGGTATATTTTAACGCCTGCTCTTAACATATCGGGTAGAAATGAGAATGCTGACAAGAATACCAGCAGATGATCTGGCCGCTCAGGAATCATCACACGGACATCAAGCCCCCGCATCGCCGCTAAACGAAGCGCATCTTGTACTCCTTGATCAGGCACAAAATAGGGGCTAGTCACCCACAGCCTTTCATTCGCACTATGAATTAACTGTTGAATTAACAGGCTTGCAGTGTCCTGTTTATCCGCAGGGCCGGAAGGTACGATAACAACTTGGTGGTCTTCTTGCGGATGGGTTTCTGCATGCCAATTAAGCGTGATGACCTCATTGGTCGCCCAGTGCCAATCTTCCCAAAAAGCTTCTTGCAGGCCCAAAACACTCGGCCCTTGCAAGGCTAAGTGGGTATCCCGCCATGGGCCATGACGAGCACCCTGCCCCAAATACTCTACCCCAACATTAAAACCACCAACCCAGCCCTTCTTGCCATCGGTCACCATAATTTTGCGGTGGTTACGAAAATTAAGCTGAAACCGATGCTTGAAACCTCGCGAAGAACGAAAGGCTTTTACGTCAATGCCCTCTTTGGTGAGCTCTCGAAAATAGCTTTGATTAAGCTTTCGGCTGCCTACTTCATCATAAAGAAAGTAAACACGTACACCCCGCTGTGCAGCTTGAGTCAAGTGCCGCTGCAATCGACGCCCTAGCTCATCGTCACGAACGATAAAAAACTGAAGCAACAGATAATCTTTAGCATCGTCTATGCCATCGAAAAGACTTTTAAAGGTCGCTTCACCATCAATGAGTAGTTCTGCACTGTTGCCCCTCGTTAAAGGCATCATCGCCAGCTGCTCCACAGCCTGAATATCGGCATTTTTAGGCTGTGCAACGTGGGGTTTAACGTTGTTCCTGTAGCGTGCCAACACTCGCCTTAGAACGTTATCTCGGGCGCCTCTCGCCGAAACATAGCCATAAAACCGTGGCCGCCCAAAAAACCAGTACGCTGGTAATGCCACGTAAGGAAACGTAAGCAATGAAATAATCCACGCAACAGCACCTTGAGAGGTACGGCTCGACATTAACGCCATGATGGCTGACACAATCCCCAAAAGGTGTATCAGCATAATACCTGTCCCTAATAACCATGAGGTCATTGACTATTCCTCGCCATCCGGTAGGGATCCTTTGTTTGATCGATTTACTGCCAATGCACAAAAGCCCCGCGTAGGACGGGGCTTCTTTATTTCACGTATTGCTTATAAAGATATCAAGCAATTAAGCCGACTGAGCAATAATTTCCTTCCATTTGGCTGGCCCGGTTTGATGGACAGAAGTACCAAGACTGTCTACCGCAACGGTTACCGGCATGTCTTCCACTTCAAATTCGTAGATTGCTTCCATGCCCAGATCTTCAAAGCCGACCACACGAGATTTTTTAATTGCTTGGGCTACCAAGTAAGCCGAGCCGCCCACCGCCATTAAATAAACCGCTTCGTTGTCACGAATTGCGTCAATGGCTATTTGGCCACGTTCAGCTTTACCTACCATGCCTAATAAGCCCGTCTCTTCCAGCATAGTCCTGGTAAATTTATCCATTCGCGTCGCAGTAGTAGGGCCTGCTGGGCCAACCACTTCATCGCCAATGGGATCAACGGGGCCTACGTAGTAGATAAACCGGCCTTTCATATCAACAGGCAGCGGCTCCCCTTTTGCAATCATATCAACCATGCGCTTATGTGCCGCATCACGCCCAGTCAATAACTTGCCATTTAAAAGAAGCGTATCACCCGGCTGCCAGGTTTTAACTTCTTCAGGCGTTACGGTATCTAGGTTAACGCGTTTAACGTTATCCCCTGCTTCTCGGGTAATTTGCGGCCAGTCTTCAAGCTTAGGGGCAGGCAGTGCAACAGGGCCTGAACCATCTAGCGTAAAGTGAGCATGACGGGTGGCTGCACAGTTGGGGATTATCGCCACCGGCTTATTAGCGGCGTGGGTCGGATAATCTTTGACTTTAATATCCAGCACGGTGGTCAAGCCACCTAACCCCTGGGCACCGATGCCGCTTTTGTTCACTTTATCGAACAATTCAAGACGCAACTCTTCAGCACGGTTACTTGGGCCACGGGCTTGTAAGTCTTGAATATCAATAGGATCCAGCAGCGCTTCCTTGGCAATTTCCATGGCCTTTTCAGCGGTACCACCGATGCCAATACCCAGCATACCCGGTGGGCACCAGCCTGCCCCCATTTTTGGCAGCTGTTCCATTACCCAATCCACTACGCTATCGGAAGGATTGAGCATGGCAAATTTAGATTTTGCTTCACTGCCACCACCTTTAGCAGCCACATGAATATCGACTTTATCGCCAGGTACGATCTTGTAATGGATAATTGCCGGCGTGTTGTCTTTAGTATTTTCACGCTTGCCATCGGGGTCGGCTAGCACTGAGGCACGCAGAACGTTATCCGGCAGCTTATAGGCGCGACGAACGCCCTCATTGATCATATCATCAAGGCTAAGCTCCGCATCCCAAGTGACGTTCATACCAACATGTACAAAGACCGTTACAATGCCGGTATCTTGGCAAATCGGGCGGTGGCCAGTGGCACACATACGCGAATTGATCAGAATTTGCGCTATAGCATCTTTAGCAGCGGGATTTTCTTCGCGCTCGTAGGCGGCTGCCATGGCATCAATAAAGTCTTTCGGATGATAGTAAGAGATGTACTGCAGAGCATCGGCAACGCTTTGTATCACGTCGTCCTGGCGGATCACGGTCATGGTCAAACAGCTCCTCGGTTATCGTCTTTTCCGCGGCCGTTAGTCGTCACTACTGCTATGGACTAATGCGTCAAACGTGGCCGTCTGGGTGTGGGAGGAGTATACCGTATTGCCTAGAGAGCGGCAGCCGCTCAACGCTGCTTCCGAGCCATAAATGCTAATGTTTTGATCTAAGCTTTAAGAAAACAGCAGGATAACGGTATAAAATACTTTAAGGGGAAAGCAACTGACAGCAGGGGCATAAATACAGCCGACGTGACCCAACCATCATTCGCTCAATAATGCTGCCGCAGCGGTGGCACGATAACCCTGCACGCTCAAAGGCGCTAAAACGCCACTGCCTGCGTGGCTCCTTCGCAGCAATTGCCTGCTCAACCCACGCGTCAAGGTTAGTAACTCCTGCCTGGCGGTATGCCCGATGAGTGATATCAATAATAGAGTCGGCTAGTAGCGAGAGCTGAACAGCCGTTAAATCCACAGGTCGCATTTTAGGGTGAAGCTTAGAAAAAAATAGAATTTCTGTTCGCAGGTAATTACCCAAGCCTGCCACCAGCCGCTGATCTAACAACAGCGCCCCCAAGCTTCTCCGCCGGAACTGGGGGTCATTTAAGCGCTTTTGTACATCACCTGATGTTACCTGCTGGCTCAACAGGTCAGGACCTAAACGCGCTAAAAATGGGTGTGAATCTAGCGCATTTTCATGCCATAGCGACACATCCGATGCGCTATAAAGGCTCGCCGCCCTGCCCTCTGCTGTTAAACGAACGCGAAGAGAGCGTTTGGTCGGGGGCGGCTTATCTTCTGAATGGAGCTTCCATACCCCATACAGCTGATTATGAGAGTACAGCACCCGCTGATCTGCAAAGCGAATCAGCATCGCCTTTCCCCAGGTATCCACTGCGTTTACTTGAATGCCGATTAACGAACTAGCCTGTTTAGCAAGCTCGGGGAATGCAAACCACACATCATCCAAGGTTTTACCACGCAGCTGCTTTTCAATTTTATCAGCAGCACGGCGAATTTCAGGACCTTCCGGCATTGTTTACCCCAGCGCCAGCTGCTTTTCTTTCATTTGATGAAGCTGATCACGTAGACGCGCCGCCTCTTCAAACTCGAGGTTCTGTGCTGCTTCAAACATGGCGTCCTCAAGCTTACTAATAGCGCCTAGCAGGTCTTGTTTGCTCATGGTGGTTACATCGTACTCGGCGGCATTTTCCGCCACTTTGCGCTCTGAACCACGGCGACGACTGCTCTTTTTACCGGGCGCTTGGGCAGCTTCAAGAATATCGGCTACCGATCGCGTGACCGTAGTGGGAGTAATGCCATGTTTTTCATTGTGCTCGACCTGTTTGGCGCGGCGCCGATCGGTCTCATCAATCGCTTTGCGCATTGAGTCAGTGATTCTGTCGCCATAGAGTATCGCTTTACCGTTGGCGTTACGGGCAGCGCGGCCAATGGTTTGAATCAGCGAGCGCTCGGCGCGTAAAAAGCCCTCTTTATCCGCATCCAGAATAGCCACCAGCGACACTTCGGGTATATCCAACCCTTCGCGAAGCAGGTTAATCCCTACTAATACATCAAATTTACCCAGCCGCAGGTCACGAATAATCTCAACCCGCTCCACCGTATCGATATCGGAGTGCAAATAGCGCACACGAATACCGTGCTCATCCAGGTATTCGGTTAGGTCTTCAGACATACGCTTGGTCAAGGTGGTCACAAGCACACGCTCGCCAACGGCGGTACGTAAGCCGATTTCAGAAAGCAGGTCGTCTACTTGGGTGCTTGCCGGGCGAACTTCTATCTCAGGGTCTAACAGCCCGGTTGGCCGCACCACCTGTTCAACTATCTGGCTGGCGTGCTCTGCTTCATATTTCCCCGGCGTGGCTGAGACAAAAATCGTCTGCGGGCTTATCGCTTCCCACTCCTCAAACTTCATCGGCCGGTTGTCCAGCGCTGAGGGGAGCCGGAAGCCATACTCGACTAGCGTCTCTTTGCGTGAACGGTCGCCCTTATACATACCGCCTACCTGGGGCACGCTAACGTGGGACTCATCTATAAACAGCAGTGCGTCATCGGGCAAGTAATCGAAGAAAGTCGGTGGCGGCTCACCTGGGGCACGCCCCGAGAGATAGCGCGAGTAGTTCTCAATGCCGTTGCAATAACCCAGCTCCAGCATCATCTCAATATCGTAAAGGGTGCGCTGCTCAAGACGTTGCGCTTCCACCAGCCGCTCGTGCTTGCGCATCCATTCCAGGCGTTCTTTGAGCTCGCCCTTGATGGCATCAATGGCCCCCAAAATAGTTTCCCGCGGCGTAACGTAGTGCGATTTTGGGTAGATGGTCATACGCGGCACCTCCCCACGGACAGCACCGGTCAACGGATCAAACAGGCGAATGGTGTCAATCTCGCTGTCAAATAGTTCAACCCGTACCGCCTCTTCATCTGAGTCTGCCGGGAAGATATCAATCACATCGCCGCGTACTCGGTAAGTACCCCGACGAAAATCCATATCGTTGCGGGTATATTGCAGCTCAGCTAGGCGGCGCAGAAAAGCCCGCTGATCAATCAGCTCACCACGGGAAAAATGCAGGCGCATTTTCAGGTACTGGTTGGGGTCACCCAGGCCATAGATAGCTGAAACCGATACGACGATTAACGCATCACGACGCTCCAGCAGGGCTTTAGTAGCTGACAGACGCATTTGTTCGATATGGTCATTAATCGAAGCATCTTTCTCGATAAACGTATCGGAAGAGGGAACGTATGCTTCCGGCTGATAGTAATCGTAATAAGAGACAAAATACTCAACCGCGTTGTCTGGGAAAAACGACTTAAATTCCCCGTAGAGCTGGGCAGCAAGTGTTTTATTAGGCGCCATGACGATGGTAGGCCGCTGCAGCTGCTGTACCACATTTGCCATGGTAAACGTCTTACCTGAACCGGTTACCCCCAGCAGGGTTTGATGGGCAAGTCCCGATTCCAGCCCGCTGATTAAACTACGGATTGCCGTTGGCTGATCACCGGCAGGCTTAAATTTTGACTGTAGCCTGAACTCCTTGCTCATCATTACTCCCGTTCTGAGGGTGAAACACTCAGTATGCAGCGTTACTCGGTGTGCGTCGTAATTTCTACTGTCGCCTGGGTCATCAGTCGCTGGATAGGGCAGCGATGGCTGATCTCTTCCAGCTTGGTGCGCTGCTCAGGGTCTTCAATCCCGTGCAGCATCAACGTGACGGCCAGGCTGTAGACACCTTTTCTTTCTTGGCTATCATCGCGCTGCACCTTCACGGTGATTCCCTCTAGAGGCCACTGCTTACGCTTCGCGTACATTTGCACGGTAATCGCTTTACAGGTACCCAGCGCGATATCGAAGTAATCATGGGGGTCGGGGGCACTACCATCACCACCAACGACCGGTGGCACATCCGAGTACAGCGCCTCCAAACCGTCGACCTCAACCCGTTGACGAAAAACGCGATTGCGCTCGCTAATAATAGTGATGGGCTTATGCATTACGATACCTTTACTCCTAGGTTAAGTTTTTCAACGGCTTTAATAAGCGTCTCCCGCTTAGCACGTCCTTCTACCTCAGCGCCATAACGGCCCACCTCAGCGCTATCGACGCCATCTAATATCATTAATGCAGTGGTGATTTTATTGACCTGTTCAGGGGTGGTTACGCCCTTAAACGTTAGTGATTGATAAGCCATCCGCCACCCTTTTGAAAAATGAATCTATGGTCAGGCGATTGCCGAAACCTATACAAATATGCTGCACAGTACCGGTGCAGTAAGAATGTCTAGTATGCCATAGCTGTCTTGCAATTGGCTCACGGCGCCCTCACCTAACTAAGTCGCGTTTCAGTTTCATTCTTAAAATACAGTTTGTATGCTCTACATACATTAGCACTCTGCATCCATTATGCGCTCTACACGAAACTATTGCCGCTTAGGCATAGCTAGCTAATAGCCAGATACTAGCAACCACCTGCAATCAGGAGTTTTTATGGCGGCCGCCACTTTCCAGACCCAGCTAAATCGCAATGTACGTCTTACCCACCTTGGCGCTCTGGATGTGATAGGTGCGGATGCAGAGAAATTTCTGCAGGGTCAGACCAGCGCCCAAGTCAGTTTAGCGAATGGCCACTTTGCACCGCTAACCTGCTTTTGCACCCCAAAAGGTAGAATGCTGGCTAATGCTCAGATACTACGCTTAAGTGAAGAGCACTTCCGCTTGATAATGAGCGCTTCGCTAGTCGACATACTGGCAACACACTTAAAAAAATTCGCCGCTTTTTACCGTACAGAGTTAGTCACCCAGCCTACGCTTACCTTTGTTGGCGCCAGCGCAGACGCCCTGCCGTTAGCCAAGGCAACGGGTATGACGCTACCTGACCTACCCGACACCCAGAACAGCAACGGCGAAACGCTTGTGCTGCGTATACCAGGCCAAGCACGCTGGCTATTTTGCCTCAAAGATAGTTCGCACCATGAACTGAGCGATGACGACCAATCGCGCAATGCGTGGCATCTTGAAGACATCCGCAATGGCATAGCATGGCTTACCGACGCACAGCAGGATCATTTCTTGCCACAGATGCTTAACTGGGAAGCCTTAGGAGGGATCAGCTTTAAAAAGGGCTGTTATACCGGCCAGGAAGTCGTCGCGCGGGCTCATTTTCGTGGCCAGGTAAAAAAACGCATGGTGCGCGCCTCAGTTCCCGCGACCACATTGCCTAGCACAGGTGATGCTTTGATAGATGCTGACGGTAAACGCGCTGGAGAAGTGGTGAGCAGCGCGTTCAGTGAAGAGCAGCACGTGGAGCTGTTAGCGGTTGTGAGCACTAAAGTTATCGAAGATACGCCTGCTATTTTTTGGCAAGATAAATCTGTAACGCTCTGTTCGCTACCTTATGCTCTTGAGCGCTTAGATCCTGAACAATTAGCCGTTAACGTGAATGCATAACAGCCTGATAATCACTTAAGCCTTAATAATTAACAAGCCCAAACAGTCGCGCTGCATTCGCGCTACTTAGTGCCGCGACCTCCTCCGCCGTTTGGTTGCGTAGCGATGCGACGGCTTTACAAACGCCTGCCACTCGACAAGGTTCATTACGTTGGCCCTGATACCCGCTAAGGGGCATATCAGGGCTATCCGTTTCCAGCACAAAGCCATCGTCTGGTAACTGACTAACCACGCGACGCAGTCGCTGGGCACGCTCAAAGGTAACGCTGCCCCCCAAGCCTAGCGTATAGCCAAGCTGCAAAAACCTATCAGCCTGTTGGTAAGACCCCGCAAATGCATGAATCAAACCACCCCTAGGCAACGCAAGCTCGCGCAACCGTTTGCTGACGGTGTCGTTCGCTTTGACACAGTGTACTACCACCGGCAGTGCATACTGTTTGGCGAGCCGCAACTGGGCATCAAAATAGCGCCACTGCTCATCTAAGGTATTTGTAAAACGCCCGTCGATGCCGCACTCACCGACAGCGACGAAATGCTTATTTTCCGCAATCTGTTGCTCCAGAGCATCAAGATCCTGCTCCTGGTGCTCGGCGATAAAATAGGGATGTAAGCCTAGACACAGGCTGACATCCGAGCGCTCCCCTAGCTTAAGCACATTGGGCCAGCGAGTTCGTGTGGTACCCGGCACCACAAAATGGCCCACACCCACCGCTTTGGCCGCATTGATAACATCGAGGCGATCATCATCAAACGCGGCAAAATCGAGGTGGCAGTGGGCATCTATCAACATAGGCAGTGAGCTTAATGCTCGCGAGTCGGCTGGAAGCGGATGTCGGGCCAACGCTCCTGGGTCATCTGCAAGTTAACCCGGGTTGGCGCAATGTAGGTAAGATACCCTCCCCCATCGATTGCCAAATTGGTACTGGCCTTGCGCTTGAACTCCTCCAGCATCTTGGCATCTTCACAATATACCCAGCGCGCCGTTTGCACGTTGACGCCTTCATACAGGCAGTCAACTTTGTACTCTTCCTTCAACCGGTGGGCGACCACGTCAAACTGGAGCGTACCTACCGCACCTAAAATTAAGTCATTATTGTCCATCGGCATAAATACTTGAGTAGCCCCCTCTTCTGAAAGCTGCTGAAGTCCCTTCTGCAGTGCCTTCATTTTCAATGGGTCTTTTAAGCGCACACGCTTAAACAGCTCCGGGGCAAAGTGAGGAATGCCGGTAAAGCGCATATCTTCACCCACCGTAAAGGTATCGCCGATCTGAATAGTGCCATGGTTGTGTAAACCAATAATATCGCCCGGCCACGCCTCTTCTACCTGCGAGCGATCCGAGGCCATAAAGGTCAACGCATCGGCAATTTTCACATCCTTACCAATACGCACATGGCGCATTTTCATGTTTTTTTCATACTTTCCCGAACATACGCGCAAGAAGGCAATGCGGTCTCGATGATTCGGGTCCATGTTGGCCTGAATTTTAAAGACAAAACCGGTAAAGCGCTCATCGTGAGCGGTCACTTCACGCGTATCGGTATTGCGGGGTTGGGGCGCCGGGGCATGCTCTACAAAGCCATCCAACATTTCGCGTACGCCAAAGTTCCCCATGGCAGTACCAAAATAAACGGGTGATAACTCGCCGCGGCGGTAAGCCTCAAGGTCAAACTCATGGGACGCACCGCGTACTAACTCAACCTCCATACGCAGTTCTTCTGCTTGCTCTTCACCCAACACAGCATCCACTTCAGGGTTATCTAACCCTTCAATACGCTTATCGTCAGGAATGCGACTACCCTGACCTTGGGTATACAGATGAACAACGTCGTTATAGAGGTGATACACCCCTTTGAAGTGCCGTCCCATGCCAATCGGCCAGGTCATCGGCGCACACTGAATGTTTAATACGGTTTCTACTTCATCCATCACCTCAATGGGGTCGCGGATATCACGATCCATCTTATTGATGAAAGTCAGGATAGGCGTAGTGCGCAGACGACACACCTCCATCAGCTTGATGGTGCGATCCTCAACCCCTTTTGCGCCATCAATCACCATTAACGCTGAATCGACCGCTGTCAGCGTGCGGTAAGTATCTTCGGAGAAGTCTTCATGCCCTGGCGTATCTAGCAGGTTTACAATACGCCCACCATAGGGGAACTGCATCACCGAGGTGGTTACCGAGATACCCCGCTCCTGCTCCATCTTCATCCAGTCAGAAGTAGCATGACGGTCATTGCGCTTACTCTTCACCGAGCCAGCCATCTGGATAGCGTTCCCAAACAGCAGCAGCTTTTCAGTGATAGTTGTTTTACCCGCGTCAGGGTGTGAAATGATAGCAAAGGTACGGCGCAGTTCAGCTTCGCGCGCTATGTTAGCGTCAGACATTAGGCTCTCTGAAAGATGGTGCAATATTCAATCCGGGGAAGCGCGTACAACAGCGGCGCTTGAGTGGGTATATGGTAACGCAACTAGGCCATAACGGCATACCACGAGGTGACGACCATGTATCTCAAGCAAAAACAATGCACAAAAAAACGCCGGATAACCGACGTTTGAAATGGTACATTCCAGAAAAGCGACTGCTTACGCGAGGCCTCTTTGACAGTTTTTTGATGGCTTTTTACGATAGCTTTTTGCAATAGCTCTTTGTGATAGCTCTTTGCAAAACATCTATGCGAATGTATTGACCTGAGTACCTAGGCTACCCTCTTGCGCAAGATCCGGCTCAGCACCCGCAGTTGATGATGCCAGAACCTCTGTTACTTGGTTAGCCTGATCCTCAAGTGCCTCTCTAAAAACTTGCATTTGAGCTTGCTCAGCGGTTTGCGCTTGGTTCATGTACAGAGCGGTGCTTACTGCATTGCTTGCGGCAACATCCATATTTCACCTCACATTTCAAAAAATACGCTTCAAGCGTAGCAAATCCGGGACCTTCACACCAAATTTCTCATCACCTAGGTTCAGACATCTCATCAGATAGGTCGCTTTCTAGGGCAGCTTTAATACCCTCTGCCGTGCTAATTAAAAACGGTCTGCGCGGAACGGCGCCATATCGATAGCCGTTGGCTTATTTTCCATCATATCGGCAAGCAACTGTCCTGTGGCTGGCCCCAACGTAAACCCTTGGTGGCCATGGCCAAATGCCAACCACAGCCCTGGGTGACGCGGTGCTGGGCCAATCACCGGCTTCATATCCGGCAAGCATGGGCGTGCGCCTTTCCAAGCAGCTGCGTCGCACCGCTCGCCAAGCGGAAAAACGGTGCGAGCCACTTTTTCGGCGGCACCCAACTGCTGCTCATGAGCCGGCGACTCAAGTCGATCAAGCTCTGCGCCTGTCGTCAGCCTCACGCCCGCGTTCATAGGCGCCAGCAAATAGCCCACCTCTGCGTCCATCAGCCAGTAATTAAGCTTAGCATTGGTTTGCGTTGCATAGTGCATGTGGTAACCACGCTTAACAAAGGTCGGGAAGTGGTAACCCAATTTTTTCATCCACTCACCTGCCCACGGCCCAAGCGCCACGACAACCTCATCGGCTTCTAACGTTTCAGCAGCAGTATCGACTTTCCAACCCTCTCCTTCTTGCTGGAAACCATTAATATCGGTTTGCAAGATTCGTCCGCCTTGCTCAACAAACGAAGCAGCGTATGCAGCTACTAGCCCACCCGGATCGGCAACTGTCCATGGATCGAGCCAATGAATAGCCCCGATAATATCACTGCTTAAATCCGGCTCTTTCGCAGTCAGAGCAGCACGATCTAACACCGCAAACTGCACGTTATATAGCGCTCGCGCCTCTTCTGCCTCTTTCACACGTTTGGCAAGCTTTTCAGGCGTACGATAAATTTCCAACCACCCTTCACGGCGAACTAAATGATCCGCGCCAGCGGCTTCAATCATTGGCCCATGGGTCTCTAAGCAGAGCTCAATCAATGAAGCCCACTCAGGAATAATTTTCTTATAAAGCCGCGAAGATGAGTGGTGCCAGTAGCTAAGCAAAGGTGATGCTGCATTAAACATGCCCGCCGGGCGATAACGAATATCCACACGGTTATTCGGCAATACGCTGAGAATAGTCTTCATGTCCCGAGGAAAGGGGTAAGGCCTAACTGCTTCCCGCTGAATAATGCCCGCATTACCAAAGGAGGTTTCACGGCCAGGCTGGCTGCGATCGACGAGTGTCACCTGGTGACCACGCTGCTGTAAGTGCCATGCAATGCTGACGCCTACCATTCCTGCCCCTAACACCACCGATTGACGCGCCATTTTGATGCACTCCTTTCTTAACAATGATTGCGCATATAAGCCCAGGTAGCTGCGCAAGTAACTTGTTGAAAAATATCACTATCTGACAAGCTTTAACACAGTCATAAAAACTGTTTTTTAGTGTATTTTTAGATATTCATGTCGCAAAAAACACAAATACGGATGACTTCACTAAACGCGGCACAACAATTGCTTAATATCTATCAGCACCACGGTTACCCATCTATCAGTGTGCGTAACGAAAAGGTCTATCAGGGCTTGATGAAGCGGGCCTGACAGCTAGTAGCACCATAGCAGTGCTGAATACGCACCAATACTGCACAAGGGTTTGCCAATGTCTTACGGTTTTGACACTACGTTAATCGATACGCTTTGGGTGTTGTGGGCAGCCGCATTAGTTTTCGTTATGCAAGCGGGGTTTTTGTGCCTTGAAGCTGGCACAACACGAACTAAAAATGCCATCAACGTCGCCATGAAAAACTTAGCGGACTTTGCCATCGCCGTCAGTGTGTTTTGGCTTGCTGGTTTTGGGATGATGTTTGGAGCCTCCCACTCAGGCTGGATTGGCACATCATTGTTTGGCTGGGATCTTGAATCGGCAAACAGCTGGCTGATAACGGTCTTTATTTTTCAAGCCATGTTTTGTGCCACGGCAGCGACTATCGTGGCGGGGGCTGTGGCTGAGCGAATGACATTTATCGGCTACCTATGGACGGCCTTTTGGATCGCTCTGCTTATCTATCCCATATTTGGCCACTGGGCATGGGGCGGCCTACTAGGCGGATCACCTGGATGGCTAGCAGCACTAGGCTTCGTCGATTTCGCAGGTGCAACAGTAGTTCACAGTGTCGGTGGGTGGGTGGCGCTAGCCGCCGTATTAGTTATTGGCCCAAGGCATGGGCGCTTCCAGCCTGATAAACCGCCCGCCACGTTTCCTGCAGGAAATCTGCCGCTCGCGATGCTTGGTGCCCTGTTCATGATTTTAGGCTGGTTTGGCTTTAATGGAGGAAGCACTTTAACGCTTAGCAGTGCAGTACCCGGCATTCTCGCCAATACCCTACTGGGTGCTGTAGGCGGAGTCTTATCAGCCATGCTAGTGGGCTGGCGCATACGACGCTATGCCGATGTGATGTACGCGATTAACGGCGCAATAGCAGGGCTAGTGGCAGTAACTGCAGGGGCACACGTCCTTTCACTATCAGCCGCATTTTTACTTGGCAGTGTCAGCGGCGTTCTTATGGTTCTTTCGAGCGAGTGGCTGCTAAAGCGCCGCATTGACGATGCAGTGGGCGCAATACCTGCCCACCTAGTGGCGGGCGTTTGGGGAACATTAGCACTTCCCTGGTTTGCCGATATGAGTACTTTAGGCACCGCGCTAAGCCGAACAGACCAATTTGGAATCCAATTGATCGGCGTGATGGTTTGTGGTGCATAGAGCTTTGGCATCGCCTGGCTGCTCTTCAGCGTAACACAGCGCTTTTTACCCCTGCGTGTCTCTGAAGACGCTGAAAAAATGGGTCTTAACTTGGCAGAGCATGGCGCAAAAAATGAGCTTCACCAGCTCCTTGAGCATATGCGACAACACGAGCGGCAGGGTGATATGCACCAACGCATAGACGCCGACCCATTTACTGAAGTAGGCGAGATTGCCGCTGGCTACAACCGGGTTTCCGCCGCCCTTGAGCGCGCCGTAGGCCATACGCAAGTGATGCTCCGCAAATTACGCGATGGTGTGATCACATGGCAGTCTGACGGCACTCTAACCGGCCTAAACCCCGGCGCAGAAGCTTTATTTGGGGTAAACGCTCAACAGCTAGTTGGCCAACCCGTCAGCAAACTATTTCCCAATAACACCCTCCACCCCGGCGCACGTCATGAAGTTAAACTACGCACAAAAGAGCAGCAGGTGCGCTACTTAGAGATTCAGGTAAGCGAAGGCGCCATTGGCTCGGCCTCGGAGTGTTCAGGCATGGTGCGAGATATCACCGAACGCAAACAGCTTCAGGAACAACTGAATCGAGAAAGGGACCTTGCTCGCATAACACTGGCATCCATCGGCGACGGAGTGATTACCTGTGACGTAAGCGGCAACATCACCTTTATGAATACAGAAGCACAACGGCTCACCGGCTGGACATTGGAGGATGCCATTAATCAGCCGATACAAATAGTTTATCAATTATATGATGACGTTAACGAGCAGCTGATTAACAACCCTGCCCGCCAGGTGCTCACCCAGCACGAAGCCGTTCAATACAGCGAACACTGCCAATTATTACACCGATACAGCAAGCGCCACCCAATCCAACACAGTGCAGCACCGATTCGCTCTCGGCGGGGCATCACATTAGGCGCCGTGGTTGTTTTCCAAGACGTAAGCTTGACACAAAAACTCTCTGAACAGCTTAACTACCAAGCAACTCACGATAATCTAACCGGATTAGTCAACCGCCGTGCATTTGAAACCGTGTTAACCAAGCTGCTCGAACACCCAGAGCACTCGCATGTTCTCTGTTACTTAGATCTAGACCAGTTCAAGATTGTTAATGACACCTGCGGCCACCTAGCGGGCGACGAACTGTTAAGGCAAGTAGCGGTAAAACTAAAAACCCACGTGCGCAACAGTGACACGGTTGCTCGCCTTGGCGGTGATGAGTTTGCGCTTATTCTTCCAGACTGCCCATTAGACAAAGCCGCACATATTTGTGAAGCAGTGCGTACTGACATCGAATGCTATAGGTTTGTTTGGCAAAACCACACGTTTGGCATTGGCGTTAGCATTGGCCTGGTGCCGATCACACCTGCACACCCTATGCACTTATCAGATGCCCTTCATGCCGCTGATGCCGCCTGCCACATCGCCAAAGAAGCCGGAAGAAACCGCATTCATAGCCATCAACCCAGTGACCGCCATTTATTAGAGCGCCATGGCGAGCTGCAATGGATTCAACGGTTACAAAACGCTCTTGATAATGACACCTTCCGACTTTTTGCTCAGCCAGTCAGCGCCGTTTGTGGGACAAAACCTGGCTACCAAGAAATACTGTTACGTCTCGAGGAAAACGGCATACTTATTTCGCCCGGCAGTTTTCTACCTGCCGCCGAACGTTACCACTTTATGACACGGATTGATCGCTGGGTAATTCGCAATACGCTTGCATGGCTAACGGATCGACACCGCGGCTCAGATGATAACGAAATCGGCTACTGGGGCATTAACTTGTCTGGAGAATCACTTTCAGATAGTGCTTTTTGCCATGAACTGATTCAACAAGTACGTAAAGCGGGCCTACCAGCAGGAAGCTTATGCTTTGAAATTACCGAGAGCACTGCCATTGCGCAGCTTTCAAAAGTCAGCGAATTAATCCAATCGCTAAAAGCGCTCGGTTGCAAGTTCGCATTAGACGATTTTGGTACAGGGCTTTCTTCGTTTAGCTATCTTAAGCAACTACCCGTGAATTATATAAAAATTGATGGCAGCTTTATACGCAACATTCACCACGACCCCATTGACAAGGCTATGGTACAAGCAATTCACGCGGTGGGAAAAGCATTAGAAATCGATACTATTGCCGAGCATGTCGAAACTCAGGAAACACTGGACACGCTAAGATCATTAGGAATTGAGTACGCACAAGGTTATCTGCTGGGCAGGCCAGAGGCTATTACAGAAACAACTGACAATAGCATAAGGGTAATGCCAAGATAGAATGACGCTGGGGGATAAGGCGACAATGCAAAACAAAGGTAATTAAGCTAAGGGATTAAGATCTATAGGGAAGGTTGGCTCAAAAAGAATTCAGCCATTTATGAAAGAGTTGCAAATGTGTTGATAGGTTAATGGGGTGGATGATGGGGATCGAACCCACGACCACCGGAGCCACAATCCGGGGCTCTACCACTGAGCTACATCCACCACAACCTAAAACTGAGTAGTACGTTACATCAATGGGGTGGATGATGGGGATTGAACCCACGACCACCGGAGTCACAATCCGGGGCTCTACCACTGAGCTACATCCACCATAGATGAAGTACTTTAAGGACTACTTTTGATCACTGCTCACGTACACCATTTTTTAATCTAGATCTAATTACCTTGTTAAAAGTAATTATCTATATCATTAATGGCGCGCCCAGCAGGACTTGAACCCGCAACCTACGGCTTAGAAGGCCGTTGCTCTATCCGGTTGAGCTATAGGCGCACATGAAGCATTCTATCTAGCTGAATACTGATGAGCACTTGACCACAACCAAAGTCTGGAAAAGCAAGCTGCCGTCTTCCGCGCTAGGCATGTGGTCGGGATGGAGGGATTCGAACCCCCGACATCCTGCTCCCAAAGCAGGCGCGCTACCAGACTGCGCTACATCCCGATTTCTTACCTTAGACGCTGCTGCGTATCTCGTCTCAAGCGAGGCATATATTACTACTTCTAATTTTAAAGTCAACACCTAAAGTGATTGATTCGATAGATGCTTTGCCTTCCCGCCCTAGCATGCGAAAATTGCTCCTTAATAGAAAGCGCGTTGCTGCACGTATTTAGCAGTCTGCTTTGCTCTTCAACCTCGCATAGGGATCTCATTACATGGTCGCCCAACTCATCGATGGCAAAGCCATCGCCGCTAATGTCCGTCACGCCGTTGCCGAAAAAGTCAGCGCACGCCAGCAAGCCGGCGCTCGAGTACCCGGACTAGCCGTTGTAGTGGTCGGAGAAGACCCAGCGTCTCACGTGTACGTCAGCAACAAGCACCGTGCCTGCGAGCAAGCGGGCATTCTCTCTTTTCAACACGCCCTGCCCGCCAACACCACGCAGGAAACGCTGGAAACCCTAGTCGATCAGCTAAACGATGACCCTGCGGTTGATGGCATTCTGGTTCAACTACCTCTGCCAGACCATATGGATGCACGACCCATTTTAGAGCGCATCCGTCCTGATAAGGATGTTGATGGCTTTCACCCTTACAACATTGGCCGCTTAGCCCAGCGAATGCCGTCGCTGCGGCCCTGTACGCCTAAAGGCATTATGACCATGCTGGCGCAAAGCGGGATTGCGGTGCGTGGCTTAGATGCCACCGTTGTAGGCGCCTCTAACATTGTAGGCCGCCCAATGGCACTAGAGCTTATGCTCGCGGGCTGCACCACGACGGTTTGCCATCGTTTTACTCAGAACCTGCAAACGCATGTTAGTCGTGCTGACCTATTGGTGGTTGCTGTTGGCAAGCCTGGCATCGTTAATAGCGAATGGATTAAGCCTGGCGCTATTGTTATCGATGTAGGTATTAACCGACAAGAAGATGGCTCACTGATGGGAGATGTCGACTTTACCATCGCCGCTGAACGCGCCAGCTTTATCACACCGGTGCCCGGCGGCGTAGGGCCAATGACGGTTGCTACCCTGCTTGAAAACACCCTAGAAGCCGCTGAGCGCCACGACAAAGCTCTATAAGGGCTTAAAGAAACGCCGCCTTAAGACGATACTGAGCAACCAAGGAGCACCTTAACGTGCGACGGATTGGAATTATTGGCGCCATGGCGCAAGAAGTTAACCTTTTAGCCAGCCAGCTTGAAAATGCTGCGCGTTATGAACACGCCGGTTTTGTATTCTATACCGGTACGCGCTATGGGTTAGAGGTGGTGGTGTTGCAGTCAGGCATCGGTAAGGTCAACGCAGCCGTAGGCACCGCTATCCTGCTTGAGCGTCATCAGCCTGACGCTGTTATTAACACCGGCTCGGCAGGCGGCTTCGCTACCGATCTAAATATCGGCGATGTCATCATCTCTGATGAAGTTCGTCACCATGATGTGGACGCCGTCGTGTTCGGCTATGAATTAGGACAAGTTCCAGGCATGCCCGCCGCTTATCAGGCTGATAAGCAGTTACGCGATCTAGCACGTGGCGCCATTGCAGCGCTGGGGGAAGTAAACGTTCGTGAAGGGTTAATCGCCACAGGGGACGCCTTTATGGCCGATCCGGAACGCGTAGCCACAACGCGCGCTCAGTTCCCTACGATGCTGGCGGTTGAAATGGAAGGTGCCGCGATTGCACAAACCTGCCATCTCTACGGATGCCCGTTTGTGGTTATCCGCGCGCTGTCGGACATACCTGGCAGCGGCGACAACCATCTCTCTTTTGAACAGTTCTTAGATATCGCCGCAGACCACTCGTCCCGCATGGTTGATCAAATGCTTATAACGCTCGGCAACACCTAGTCGACAACGCAAAACACAACATAAAACGGAGCCCAATGGCTCCGTTTTATGTTGCTAGCTAGCGCTAGATAGAGGGCTACATCTGCTCGATAGCGCGCTTTGCCAGGCGCCGCTTTTAGGCGTCTTTAAGTGCCCACGGCAAGGTTTCACCTGCCATAAGCGGAATGATGTCCTGCCCTGCGGCGTAGGGGAAGCGTTCAGGCAAACGCCATTCACGGCGTTCCAGCGTGATGGTGTCAGTATTGGGGGAAAGTCCGTAAAAACGCGGACCATTTAAGCTGGCAAAGGCTTCAAGCTTATCCAGCGCCTGCATCTCTTCAAACGCGACTGCATACAGTTCAATCGCGGCAGGCGCCGTATACGCACCTGCACAACCACAGCTCGACTCCTTATCACCTTGGGCATGGGGAGCACTATCGGTACCCAGGAAAAACTTAGCGCTTCCACTGGTCGCAGCTTTTAGTAACGCCAGACGATGCTGTTCGCGTTTTAAAATCGGCAAGCAGTAGTAATGGGGGCGAATGCCACCCGCCAGCATCTTGTTACGGTTAAATAGCAAATGGTGAGCAGTAATGGTAGCTGCAATATTGCCGGGCGCAGCGGCAACAAACTCCGCAGCCTGCTGGGTCGTAATGTGCTCAAAAACCACTTTAAGGCTAGGATGCCTCGCTAGCAGGGGCTTCATTACCCGCTCTATAAACGCTGCTTCACGGTCGAAAATATCGATATCACTATCGGTGACTTCACCATGAACCAATAATGGCATACCCAACTTGGCCATCATCGCAATTGCCTCATCGCAGTGGGCAATATCGGTAACGCCAGAGGCCGAATTAGTCGTTGCCCCCGCTGGATAGAGCTTAACGGCTTTCACTACACAACTTTCAACCGCTTTTTCAATTTCACTGACAGGCGTTGTATCGGTTAAGTAGAGCGTCATTAGCGGCTCAAAGCGACTCCCAGGGGGTAGCGCTGCCAAGATGCGCTCGCGGTAAGCAATGGCCTGCTCGGTGGTGGTCACGGGGGGCTTGAGGTTTGGCATGATAATCGCTCGACCCATTTGGGCGGCGGTATGGCCTACCACGGCGTTTAGCGCCTCATCATCACGTAAATGAAGGTGCCAATCATCAGGGCGGGTTAACGTAATAGCGTCCACGGCAAGTCCTGTGCTTATCTGGTTGTAGAGTAATCGGGCAGAGCATTAGAGAGTGCACAGTATACCCAATACTGCGGGGTATAAATCTACCGTTGTGCCCCACAGCCCTCATCAAGTGTCGTATCATGGCGGCACTTTGTAGGATCAAGGATCTCGTTGTTTATGCAGAACGTGCGTCGCTATGCAGACATTATCGCCAGCATTGAAGGGTTAATGTGGCTTGGGCTTGCCTGGTCGATCTCTATTTCAATGTACAAAGGCAGTACCGAACCCACTGTGGCAATGCTGTTTGTGGTTGGCGCCTTGGTACTTATTAGCTGGGCTCACCGCCCCATGCGCTATTTATTGGGGCGCTACCATATCCGTAAGCGGCGAACAGATATGTGGATTCATACCCTTGCATTGCCACTACTGTTGGCAATGTTTTTCCACATTATGCTTGAAGCCATCGTAGGTAGCGCCTGGCTTCCACCCAAAATGCTGCTGTTTAACTTTTTAGCTTCAGCCGGGTGGATGACCTTTGTCATGACCCTATTTATCAAATTTGTCATTCATAGTGTTAAAATATCAGGTAGATAATCTCGTTATGCCCACCGCCCTTCCCCTGCCACTGTCAACGCCAAACCGCAATCTGGTTCGATTGACCATTGTCCGAGGCATTACATGGACAGGCTTTTTACTGGCGATTATTGTCGGCATCGAATTCTTAGCGTTTGATTTACCCGTTACAGCAGTGGTCGGCGTGGTCATTGCTATGGGCGTGCTTAATATTGCGACTTGGTGGCGTCTTGGCAGGCCCCGGGCGGTAAAACATATTGAATACCTTTCCCACTTATTAGCCGATGTGGCCGGTTTAACACTGCTATTTTATTTTTCCGGTGGCTCTACCAACCCGTTTATTACCTATTACCTAGTGCCAGTGACCATTGCAGCCGCCACGCTACCCTGGCGGCATGCCTGGACAGTGGCCGCCTGCTCTATGGCGGGTTATACGTTTTTGATGTTTTACTATCACCCTATTCCGCAGCTAGGCCACATCAATAGCGATGGCCCACTCAGCCTTCACGTGCTGGGCATGTGGCTCAACTTTGGCTTATCGGCGGGGCTGGTCACTTTTTTTATTTATAAAATGGCGCATGCGCTTCGCAACCGGGATAAAGCCTTGTCGCTCACTCGGGAATCTGCTCTGCGCAACGAGCAGGTATTAGCAGTGGCTACCCAAGCCGCAGGCACTGCACACGAACTAGGCACCCCACTCTCCACCATGGCGGTGCTTCTTAAAGAGATGCAAGATGAAGCACTTAGGGACAGCGTGCTTCAGCAAGACATTGCGCTGTTGCGCCAGCAGGTCGATGTGTGCAAGTCGCGTTTGCAGCACTTAGTTACCAATGCGGATCGGCGGCGTATGGCTGAACCTGAAGTGCTTGATGCAGAAGTGTGGTTGGCAGGCGTAGTGCAGCGCTGGCTGGTTATCAGGCCCGATGTTAGCCACCACTTCGATGTTAACGAGAAGCGTGGCCGCCCTTGGCTTGCCGTGGATGCTACCCTTGACCAAGCACTCACTAACTTATTAAACAATGCCGCCGATGCAAATCCAGAGCAGATTGCCATTCGGTTAGATTGGCAGGAAGAGAGCGTCATTATCGATATACGCGATCATGGCCCCGGGATTGCTATGTCCATCGCTGACCAGCTTGGCGATACCTTCGTCTCTACAAAAAGCAAAGGGATGGGAATTGGCTTGTTTTTAACCCATGCCACGATTAACCGCTTTGGCGGCGGCGTTAGACTGTACAATCACCCTGAAGGTGGCACGTTAACGGAAGTAACGCTTCCACGCTGCTCCGCCCCAGATAGGTAATAGCGGCATGGCAGCCGCAGCAACACCGAGGACATCATGCAGACGCACGAGCAACGCCTTCTAATTATTGATGACGATGAAATGTTTTGCCATGTATTGAGCCGAGCGCTCAGCCGACGTGGCTACGAGGTAATGGTTGCCCACGATGCCGACCAAGCACTAACGGTAGCGGCGCAATTTGTGCCAACCATGGCAACATTGGATCTTAAACTCGAACACAGCTCGGGCCTTAAACTACTACCTGAGCTGCTCATCACCGTGCCCCATTGCCGCATTGTGGTGCTTACCGGCTATTCGAGCATTGCCACCGCAGTAGAAGCAATCAAGCTAGGCGCAGTGAACTACTTGTGTAAACCCGCTGACGCGGACGACGTTATTCATGCGTTTGAACAGCAGGAAGGCGACCCCAACATCGAGCTTGCCGATAACCCGCCCTCTATCAATCGCATTACCTGGGAACATATCCAAAAAGTGCTTCAAGAGCACGATGGCAATATTTCAGCGACTGCCCGCGCGCTGGGCATGCACCGGCGAACCTTACAACGCAAGTTACAAAAACGCCCAGTTCGCCGTTAACTCACGTTAAAGTTCAGTCAATAAACATCTATGCATCAGCAAATTCCCCTGTTACCACCCTCTTATAAACGCTTCAGCATAAGTGGCGCGCCCTAACAGGGGAAATAATCGCGTTAGTGGGCTGTCCAGCCTAGGTCAATATTCCAGCTTGAACCGGTTACCGCACCAGCAGCGTCAGAAGCGAGATACGCTACCATCTGTGCCACTTCGATTGGTTCGATTAAACGCTTAACCGCGGCATTTTTTAGCATGATGTTTTCAATCACCTCTTGCTCGCCCATACCGTGCAGCTTGGCTTGATCGGCGATTTGGTTATCCACCAGCGGTGTTCTCACATAGGCAGGGCAAATAGCGTTGGCAGTAATCCCCTGCTCGCCGCCTTCCAGCGCAGCCGTTTTGGTCAACCCCATCATGCCATGCTTAGCACTTACGTACGCAGACTTGCCGGGCGAGGCGACTTGGGCATGAATCGAGGCAATATTAATAATTCGCCCCCAGCCTTTTTCACGCATTGATGGCCAAGCCGCTTGAGTGAGGATGAAAGGCGCCGTGAGCATTAGATCAATAATTTGACGCCACTTCTCTTCAGGAAAGGTTTCAATCGACGCAACGTGCTGAATACCCGCATTATTCACCAAAATATCCACGCCACCAAAGCGCTTTACCGCATCCGCGATAGCAGCACGACACGCATCAGGATCAGTTAGGTCAGCCTGGTAAAACGCCGCGCCAGCCGCATCGGCCACTTCCTTGCCTTTTGGATTGAAATCCACGGCGAGAACCTGATGGCCCAGCTCACAAAAATGTTTCACAACAGCGGCACCAATGCCTGTGGTGGTACCGGTTACCACAGCAACGCGGGGGGTTGCGGCTACTGGAGAACTCATTAGCATTTCCTTTTGGGTTAAATTAGATGTTGAAAAGCAGGTCTTGAAAAACGCGACATAAAAATAGTCAATTTAACGCTCGGCACTCGTCGACACTCTCGTGTCACACTAGGCCATTTACAAGAAATCAGAGAGGAACATCAAAAGCCGGAACACGTTGATGATATCGGGGTTATTCATAACGACAACCGAAGCGTCTAGATGTAACGGTTACGAGTATAGAAGCCCATTAGGCTGTCTGCATACTCTGCCCTTCTGGCACTTAGCTCTGAGCCATTAAGCGCGACATCATTTGCTGCGCTAACCGAGCGGCATCCTGCATACTTTCGAGATCGCTTAAATCCTCTAAGACACTGCGCTTGTAGATTTCATAGCCAGTAGGCAACCGCTCCAGGTCTAACAAGTAACGCCCTGAAGGTAAGTCAAGCAACAGCGTCTCAGGTAGCGGCGACGTCAGCATGGACTGCTCGGGCACCGCCATCAGCCAAAGCTCACAAGGTGTCATCAAGGCTCCCACCATCAGCGAAGCCCCATGAACTGTCTCGTTGAGGTGTTCAAAGCATAAAGCGTCTACGCCTAACCGAGGGTTATAGTGGCTATGTTCTTTGATAGAGCGCAGGTGCGCATCTCGATACGCCAGCGCCAGTGCCGCTAGGTGCTGATACTCCTGGTGAGCCAACCGTTGCATCACTTCTCCTTGAACAAATGGCACCGATAACGCGCCTCAATGATGGACGTAGTTTGGTGCTATTGGCGAAAGCGTCTCAGCTACGCCACAATGGCCGTAATTTTTTACTGAAAGCCTACTATTTTAAAGGAGCGTTACCCATGTTTGTGGTTATTTTTGGTCGCATGTCTTGCCCTTTTTGCGTCCGCGCAAAGCAGTTAGCTGACCACCTGGAAAGCACAGGAAAAATTGAAGGCTATCGCTATGTAGATATGCCTACAGAGGGTGTTACCAAAGAAGATATTGCAAAAACTGCGGGCAAACCAATTCACACAGTTCCGCAAATATTTGTCGACCAACAGCACATTGGCGGTTTTACGGAATTCGACCACTATGTGCGCAATAAACAGCTACTCGCCTCTTAAACTTGGCGTTAAAAATGCCGTTAATACCCGTTGAACCCAATGTACCCTTGCTTGCCTATACTGAATGCCCAAGAACTTAACCCATACGGGTCAACTATAGGCGGCGAGGTTACCCCATGCAGCGAGAGGAGTTTATTCAACAGCTGTGGCTTGACTATATTCATACCCATCCCGATTTAGGGGCACTTAGGCTGTGGCCGTTAAACACCCCAGCTGAATACCTGACGCTGGTAACTCTCAACCACGGGCCTTTTGCTGCGAACATACTGGCGGGCAAGCTAGCGCATATGGGGTACCGTTCAGTAGGTCATTACGCCATGGCAGATAAAGGGATGCTCATTCACCTTCTCGCCCCTAATGACAATGGTAGTTGGCTATTATTGGCAGAACTGCAGTTAGGCACACTTTGCAAAGCGCCCAGGGAAGCACTCACTGGCCTAGTAGCAAAAAGCCATCCCGAAGATTGCAAAGGCCATAACTTGTTTTGTCGTGGGCGTCCCTGGCCAATGCCGTCCTGGACACTGTATCAACAGCTTCAAGCTGCCCACCCACTTGCAGCATGGCTAGCGGTCATGGGCCCACGACTTCATCATGCAGGCTTTGATTGCATAGCTCTGGGTAATCCACTTGAAGCACTCGATGCCCAACTCGCAACGGCTGGCATGCCAAGTATCGAAAGTCAGCAAAATGGCGTATTCCCCGTCTCATCAATGCTGCAACATCGCTTTTATCCCGCTATGCCTCAGAAAATTGCGTTTGACAACGGCGATGAACACCGGCTTAGTCTTGGCGGCCTCGCCTTAATTCAAAAGCATCTGGACGATGACCACGAGCGAATTGCTGAGATATTGCTGCCTTTTCATACTCGCTGTGAAATGGCGTGAGCCCGACAAGCGTGCCCACGCCAATTTAATCAGCCAACGTAAGCAAAATTACTCATCAAAGGTCATTTCAGGAACGTTATCTGGAACAATGAGCTTTCCAGCGGTTTTCTCAATGATCTCTTCAACGCTTACACCCGGCGCACGCTCTTTCAAAATGAATGCACCGTCTTTAATTTCAAGATAGGCGAGATCTGTCAGAACGCGATTGATACAACCTGCACCGGTTAATGGCAGCGTACACTTCTCCAGCAGTTTAGATTCGCCATGTTTAGACGCATGGGTCATTGTACAGATAATATTTTCGGCGCCTGCGACCAAATCCATAGCGCCACCCATGCCTTTGATCAATTTACCAGGCACCATCCAAGAGGCAATGTTGCCTTCCTGGTCGACTTCAAAGGCGCCAAGCACCGTTAAATCGACATGACCACCGCGGATCATGGCAAACGATTCAGCCGAAGAAAAAATTGCCGCACCGGGTCTAGCGGTTACCGTCTGCTTACCGGCATTAATCATATCCGAGTCTACTTCTTCCTCCGTCGGAAAGCGTCCCATGCCCAGCAAGCCATTTTCAGACTGCAGCATGACATCAATACCTTCAGGTACGTAGTTGGCAACCAGAGTGGGAATGCCGATACCTAAATTAACGTAGAAGCCATCTTCAAGCTCGCGAGCAACGCGTTGGGCCATCTGTTCACGTGTTAAAGCCATGGTACTTACCTCGTAGTGAATAACGTGAGAGTCATCGAGTTGAGTAATTGCATTAAGCTATGTCGCAATTAAAAAGCGTGTCGCGATTAACTGCGCACCGTACGCTTCTCAATACGCTTCTCGAAAGAGCCTTGAATAATGCGATCCACATAAATACCCGGCGTGTGGATTTGGCTTGGCTCCAGCTCACCCGGCTCAACAATTTCCTCAACTTCCACTACGGTGATTTTTCCGGCAGTCGCAGCCATTGGGTTGAAGTTCTGCGCAGTATGGCGATACATCACGTTGCCATATCGGTCGGCTTTCCACCCTTTTACAATTGCGAAGTCTCCCGTGATCGCCTCTTCTAAAATGTAGTGACGACCGTTGAACTCGCGTACCTCTTTACCGTCACCAATCGGCGTACCGTAACCTGTCGCGGTATAGAAAGCGGGAATACCGGCACCGCCTGCACGCATTTTTTCTGCCAGGGTACCTTGGGGCGTAAGTACTACATCGATTTCATTATTGAGCATCTGCTGCTCAAACATTGCGTTCTCACCCACATAAGAGGCAAAAATCTTACTGATCTGGCGATCTTCAAGCAGCAGACCCAGGCCAAAGCCATCAACCCCACAGTTGTTGGACACAACAGAAAGGTCTTTAACCCCCCGGCGCTTAATCTCAGCAATCAGGTTTTCGGGGATGCCACACAGGCCGAAGCCACCTGCAATCACCGTCATCCCATCTTTGATACCTTCCATTGCTTCCTCGTAGGAAGACACTCGCTTATCGAATCCTGCCATTGTTATGCCTCTCATTATTGTCGGTGGTGCGTTGAGCAGATCCTAACGATGCTGCTTACGGGATAGTGCCAGTGTTGTACTTGATGATATATTTGTTAAGTTTGTTTTTCTTATCAATTTATTTTAAAAACTTATAAAAGAGTCTACATGACTGCCAAACAACTGCGCGCCTTTCTCGCGGTCGCCCAAACCCTGAGCTTTACCCATGCATGTGAGCGCCTGCACCTTTCACAACCAGCATTGAGCCTCGCTATCAAAGGGTTAGAGGATTCGCTTGGCGGTAAATTACTCATCCGAAGCACCCGTAGCGTGCGGCTGACCCCTGAAGGAGAGTCGTTACTCCCCCTTGCTAAACACCTGCTAGCGCAGTGGGATAACACCGAGGAGCGCTTGCGCCAGCGATTTACACTTCAATTGGGCCGTTTGAGTGTTGCCGCCATGCCATCTTTTGCCTGCAACTTACTGCCCGGCGCGCTGGTTAAATTTCGTCAACAATACCCCAAAATCAACATCACCGTTCACGATGTGATTAACGAAGAGGTGATCGACATGGTGCGCTCCCGCCAAGTCGAAATAGGCATAGCTTTCTCACCAGAGGGAACAGGCAGCCTAACGTTTACACCCCTATTTGAAGATGAGTTTGTGGCGGTGGTGCCGCCGACATTTCCCTTACACGCTAGCAGCCTTTCATGGGCAACGCTTTTACAGGATGACTTCATCACCCTTCAGCGCCCGTCGATGGTTCGTCGCTTGCTGGAACTAGAACTGGGCAAACGTAAAATTGATTTACCCGTAGCGTTTGAAAGCCACCAACTCTCAACGGTAGGTAGAATGGTAGCCGAAGGCTTGGGGGTTAGTGCCGTCCCCTCTATGTGCATTAGACAGATGCAGGCGCTAGGCGCCCGCTGCGTTCCTTTAAATAGCCCAAGCATTGCTTGCCGGGTAGGTATAATCACCCAGCAGGAGTTATCAGTCGCCGCTTACGCTTTGCGTAATGTGCTTGTCGAAAGTGTAAAAGCACCTTGCCTAGCTGAAACGTTTTAAAGCACGCTGCTAGCATTAGCACGTCCCATAAAAACACCCTAACCGTGCAATAGTGAACAGCTAAGCTGGGCAGCATCGCTTTGATCCTTTAGCATTCAGTCTAAAGGCGTACTCACGTGCAGAGCGCTGAACAGAAGAATTTGTATCGAGGAAATGCGGTATGCCTATTGTGAAAGGAGTTGTCAGCGTCTTACTGCTGATAGTTAGCACGCTTTTTTGGGGTGTGCCTCTTATTCTGCTGACGCTTGCCAAGGTAATCACGCCTGGCCGTCATCGCAAACAGTGGCTACTTAATAAGCTCTGTGCTGTCGCTCAAAACTGGATAGGCCTTAACCTCTGGTGGATGCGGCGCTGGCTAAAACCCAACCTGACTATTAATACGCCTGAAACCCTGAGTACCGATCAATGGTGGCTGGTAGTTTCAAACCATCGAAGCTGGACCGATATTTTTATCCTTTTTATGGCGCTGCACCGCCGAATACCGTTGCCACGCTTCTTCTTAAAACATCAATTAATATGGATCCCAATCGTCGGGCTAGCATTTTGGGCGCTGGAGTTTCCTTTTATGCGTCGCTTCAGCCGCGAACAGATTGCCAAAGACCCTAAGCTCGCCACTATCGACCGTGAAGCAACAGAGCGTATATGTCAGCAGGCGCGTAACGCACCTATTACAATACTTAATTTTGTTGAGGGCACGCGTTTCACAGTGGCTAAACGGGATGCCCAAAACAGCCCTTTCCGGCATTTGTTAAGGCCGAAAGCGGGCGGCATTGCCCAGGTGATTAGTCTGCTAGGCGACCAATTGGATGGTATTCTTGATGTAACTATTAGCTACCAAAACCCATCACCCACTTTTTGGGGGTTTCTATGCGGTAAAGAAGCCCCCATTACCCTTGAAGCAAGGCAACTGGCTGTTCCCCATTGGATGCTTGATGCCAACTATCACCAAGAACCGCAGCACAAGGAACGCTTCCACGCATGGATCAATTCACTCTGGCAGGAAAAAGATACCTTGCTTGGCAACCAAACCGATCACGATTAACTCACTGGATGGTGATTTGTTTACTTGCCACTGGGCTAGCGGGCTGTGCCGGGTCTGGCACGTCTACCGAGCGTGTTCCTACGCCCAGCAGCTCGAGCCAAATCAGTGGCAATTGGATTGAAGTACAGCGTGGCGATACGTTAGGACAGCTAGCCGCAAGGGCCAGCGTCCCACTGGAACGTCTTGAACGTTTTAACCCCGGTGTGTCTGCACAGAATTTAAGCGCGGGGCAGCGCCTGCTGATACCTACTCAGCAAGAGCGCGCTCCTTCAGGCGGCCCCTACCGCTACCAAATCCGAGCAGGCGATACCTACTCCAGTATCGCACGTCATTTTGGTACTACCTCTGGGCGCTTACAGAGCGCCAACCCCAGCACCCCGGCAACGGCGCTGCGGGTTGGTCAAATCGTCAGCGTGCCCCTTGGTAGTAGTGCAAGCAGCGGAAGCAGCAGTGCTAGCCGCCCAGCAGCTGCTCCATCGACACCAGCGCCAAGCGCCAGCTTGCCCGCCTCGGCACGCCGCTGGCCATGGCCATTAGAGGACTACCGTATCGTTCGGCGCTTTGGTGCAGATAGCCGTGGCACGCTACAACCGATGCTGCTAGCCACCCAAGAAGGCGCAAACGCTAAAGCAGTGGCCCCGGGCGAGGTACGCTTCGCCGACGGCATGCGGCAACTCGGTGACGTGGTGATCGTTCACCATGCGGATAATCTTCAAACGGTCTATGCCTTATGCGCACGCATTCTTGTCCGAGTCGGACAACAGGTCAGCACGGGTGATCCACTTTGTGAAATCGGACAAAGCAGCTCGACCCAGCGCTATGACCTACTGTTCGACCTCCGCCAAGGTGGCAAACCTATCGACCCGCGCCAAGTATTAAGGTAGCCCTACAATAGTCGCTGTGACGAAAAAGCCCCTGAATGTCAGGGGCTTTTTTACGCTATATTAGCAGCTAACCGCTTACTTTATCCGCGATAGTAACCAGGCTTAATAAAGGGGGGCGCAGTCACCACCATGGGGAGCTGCTTGCCGCGCACCAGCGCATAAACAACGCTTTCAGCCGCTTCCCATTCACGCTTTACGTATCCAAGTGCCACTGGCTTGCCTACGCTTGGCCCAAAGCCTCCCGACGTGACCACGCCAATCTCGTTACCCGCTTCATCTACTAACACGCTTCCTTCACGCACCGGCGCGCGCCCTTCTGCCACCAAACCGACCCGCTTACGCACATGGTCTTTAGCATCCACCTGATGGAGAATTAAATCGGCGCCCGGGAAGCCAGCAGAACGCTCGCCTCCGTGACGCCGCGGCTTGCCAATGGCCCAAATAAGCCCGGCTTCTACTGGGGTCGTCTCAAGACCCATATCATGCCCATAGAGGCACAATCCCGCTTCTAAACGCAGTGAATCACGCGCGCCTAAACCAATGGCTTCAACCTCAGGCTCTGCAAGCAACTGTTCGGCAAGTGCTTCACACCCCTCACGGGAGACGGAAATTTCAAAGCCATCTTCACCGGTATAACCACTGCGGCTGATCCATACGTCCTGCCCCGCCAAGGTGAACCGGCCATGCTGCATAAATGTCAGCTCACAGGCTTCTGGGCAGAGACGCGCCATCACATCGCGAGCTTCTGGCCCTTGTAACGCCAACAGCCCCCGATCGAGCACTTCGATCTCATGGGTGGCGCCTAAATTGGTACGCAAATGGGCAATGTCCTGGTCTTTACAGGCGGCGTTAACCACAAGATAAAAGTGGTCTCCTGCATTGACCGCCATCAAGTCATCAATAATGCCGCCGTCAGTGCTGGTGAAAAGCCCATAGCGCTGCTCGCCTTTCTTCAACCCTACCAAATCCGCCGGTATTAACGTCTCTAACGCTTTCGCAACATCTTTACCGGATACCAGAATCTGCCCCATGTGAGAAACATCAAACAAGCCACACCGCTGGCGAGTATGCTCATGCTCTTTCTTAACGCCTAACGGATACTGCACCGGCATATCATAGCCAGCAAAGGGCGCCATTTTAGCGCCAAGCTTGGTGTGCAACGCATGGAGCGGCGTATGGTTAAGGTTAGTCATGGGGTTTCCTCGGTCGAAAAAAGAAACGGGAAGCCAGTAGTTGGCTTCCCGGCTCTATAGCTGTTTATACAGCATAGCGAGTCATTACATCCGTATGACGCGCTAAACGCTATTTATCATGATCCAGCGCTTCACCAGGCAGCACTTCTTTACCGGCAAAGTAATCCTTGGTGAGCTTAAAGACCACAGGCGATAGCAGTGCCAGGGCGATCAAGTTCGGGATAGCCATCAAGGCATTAAATGTATCGGCCATTAGCCAGATAAAGCCCAACTGCGCGATAGCGCCCAGCGGAATGGCTAATACGAATAACACGCGGTATAGCATAATAGAACGTGTACCGAACAGGAACTGGCAGCACTTCTCGCCATAGAAAGACCAGCCAAGAATAGTGGTAAACGCAAAGACAGCCAACGCCACCGCGACAATCTGGTTACCAAAACCTGGTAGCGCCGCATCAAATGAAAGCGCGGTCAGCGATGCACCTGCTTCCCCCTCAATCCACACGGTAGACGTCAAGATGACCAGGGCCGTGATCGTACAAACAATAATGGTATCGATAAACGTACCCAGCATTGCGATCAAACCTTGGCGCACTGGGTTTTTGGTCTTAGCCGCCGCGTGAGCTATAGGTGCGCTACCCAGGCCCGCTTCGTTAGAGAAAATACCCCGTGCCACACCAAAGCGGATAGCGGCCATGACGGCTGCCCCTGCAAAACCACCAGCAGCGGCAATAGGATTGAAGGCATAGTAGAAAATCAGCCCAAACGCATCACCAATTTGGCTAGCGTTAACCATTAGCACCAGCAAACCCGCAATCACGTATGCAATACCCATGATCGGCACAAGCTTGCCGGCCACTTTTGCAATGCGCTTGATGCCCCCCAGGATAACCGCCCCGGCAAGCACCATAATGATGATGCCCGTAAGCCAGTGCGGCACACCAAAGCTTGCATCCATGGCGTCAGCCACAGAGTTAGACTGTACGGTATTGCCGATACCAAACGCCGCAACCGCACCAAAAAAGGCGAATAACCCACCTAGCCAAAGCCACTTTTTACCCAGGCCGTTCTTGATATAGAACATGGGGCCGCCCACATGGTGGCCGGTACTGTCGGTTTCACGGTAGCGAACCGCCAGTACAGCTTCGGCAAACTTTGTCGCCATACCGACTAACGCCGTAATCCACATCCAAAACACAGCGCCCGGGCCACCTAAGGCAATGGCCGTGGCCACCCCTGCAATATTACCCGTGCCAATAGTGGCGGATAGCGCCGTCATTAGCGCATTGAAAGGTGAAATTTCGCCATGATCGCTGGCTTTTTCAGGCGCTTTCTCACCAGGCGCGGCTTTTTTAGGCTTAGGGTCCCGCCCTTGCCACATCAGCTTGAAGCCAACGCCTAGCTTACGAATCGGCATGAGTTTCAAACCAATCTGTAGGTAAATACCTACCCCTAACAGCAAAATCAGCATTAACGGCCCCCAAACTACACCGTTAATTGCCCCTAGGAGGCTAGTTAATGTCTCCACGCGTATCTCCTTACCCTGTCGTTAGCTCAATTATTATGGGTGTCAGGCAACTGTCTGCCCGTCTTATGAACCGGATGTCAGTCATCAAACGCTTTGTTATTGCACGGCGTTGGCCGTATAGAGCGCATGATCTGCATGTTTTACACCATTTACCCAGGAAATATCCATGGTGATATCGTCTTTAGGCAGAGAAAGTATCTCCATCAGCAATTATAGCCAGTGTGCATTCCCTTCCTAACCTTGCGCCGCCGCTCGTTTTCCCGCAGCTTAACCATGTCCTTCTCAAGAAATTTGTTTCCGATAAGAAACACGGTACCATAAGCAAAAATTGACCTCTGCTAGCACGGCCTACGGTCGCCAAGGCGGCTCACAAACGCTAGTATGCTCTCGTCCAGACAACCGTTTCGTATAGGGAATCACCATGAGCAATCTTCCTGCTAATCTTCGTTACGCTAAAAGTCACGAATGGGTGCTTGATCACCAAGACGGCACCGTGACAATCGGCATCACTGACCACGCTCAAGAAGCGCTGGGTGATGTGGTTTTTGTGGAGCTACCCGAGGTAGGCCAAGAACTCAGCAAAGGCAAAGAGTTTGGGGTTATTGAGTCGGTTAAAGCCGCCTCCGACCTTTACTCACCGGTCGATGGCGAAGTTATCGAGATCAACGACGCCCTTGAAGATGCGCCTGAAACAGTCAACGATGCGCCCTATGAAGGCGGCTGGATGATGAAGGTGCGCGTAACTGGTCAAGCCCTTGACGACTTGTTAGACGCAAACGCCTACCAAGCGACAATTAACGCAGACGATTAATCACCATTAAGCCTGCTCATTAAGGCTGGGGCAGGCTTATTACCGAATAGCCTTGGTTGAATACCCCTGCTCGGTTTTCTCATAACGTCCGGAAGCTACCCATGTCTTTTGAATCACGCCGCTTGGCCGAACTGGCCGACCACGATGCTTTTATCAAACGTCATAACGGGCCCAGCCCCGACGATGTCGCTAGCATGTTAGAAGCGCTTAATATGCAGCGCATGGAAGACCTTATTGAGCAAACCGTGCCCAGCGATATTCGCCTTGGTCGCGAACTTGCACTGGATGACCCTCGCAGTGAAGCAGAAGCCCTTGACTATCTAAGCCAGCTAGCACGCCAAAATCGGGTGGCTAAAAGCTATATTGGCCAAGGCTACTATGGCACGCACATGCCCGCGGTTATTCAGCGTAATGTGTTGGAAAACCCAGGCTGGTATACCGCCTACACCCCCTATCAGCCGGAAATTTCCCAAGGCCGTTTAGAAGGTCTGCTTAACTTCCAGCAAGTTATTATGGATTTAACCGGCATGGAGCTTGCTAACGCATCCCTGCTGGATGAAGCGACTGCCGCCGCCGAAGCCATGGCGCTTTGTAAACGCAGCAACAAAAAGAGCAAGTCCAACGCCTTTTTTGTGGCAGACGACCTCTTTCCACAAACGCTGGACGTCGTTAAAACCCGTGCCGAATTCTTTGGCTTTGAACTCATCAGTGGGCCAGCCGCCTCACTAGCCGAACACGACGTTTTTGGTGCGCTAGTTCAATATCCCTCGGCCAGCGGAGAGGTTACCGACCTGGGCCCCATGCTAGAAGCTGCCCAAGCGCGCGGCATTATGACCTGTGTAGCTACTGACCTATTGAGCCTAGTACTGCTTAAAGAGCCGGGTGCCATGGGTGCCGATATTGTGGTGGGTAGCTCCCAGCGCTTTGGCGTTCCCATGGGCTTTGGTGGCCCCCACGCCGCTTTTTTTGCGACATCAGACAAGCTAAAACGCTCGATTCCTGGTCGAATTATCGGCGTATCGAAAGATAGCCGGGGCAACACAGCGCTGCGCATGGCGATGCAAACCCGCGAACAGCACATCCGTCGCGAGAAAGCGACATCCAACATTTGTACCGCCCAAGCGCTGCTGGCCAACATCGCGGGCTTCTACGCGACCTATCACGGTGCAGAAGGGTTACGCAAAATTGCGGGCCGCGTAAATCGCTTAACCACCCTGCTAGCAGAAGGTCTCAAGCAGGCAGGCGTTATGCTAGCTCACGACAGCTGGTTCGATACGCTGCGCTTGACCCAAGTGGATGCGGGCAAAATTCATGGCCGTGCCATGACCCACGACATCAACCTGCACTATTTCGCTAACGGCGATGTCGGCATTAGTCTGGATGAGACGACGACTGCCCACGATGTAGCAGCCCTGTTTGATGTGTTGCTCGGCGACGAGCATAGCCTTTCCGTGGCCGCGCTAGACGAGAAGGTGGTGAAGGATGGCATCAGCGGCATTCCGGCCGCGTACCAGCGCCAAAGCAACTTTTTAGAGCACCCGACGTTCAAACGTTATCGCAGTGAAACTGAGATGCTGCGCTACCTAAAACGTCTTGAGAACAAGGACCTCTCGCTGGCTCACGCCATGATCCCGCTGGGTTCATGCACTATGAAACTCAATGCTACCAGCGAGATGATACCTGTATCCTGGCCTGCGTTTGCGCATCTTCACCCATTTGCCCCCCGTGACCAGGTCGCGGGCTATCATCAAATGATTGATGAACTTGCCGCTTTCCTGGTAGAAGTGACCGGTTACGACCACATCTCCATGCAACCAAACTCAGGCGCACAAGGCGAATACGCTGGCCTGCTCGCCATCCGTCGCTATCAAGCTGCCCAAGGCGAAGCTCACCGCGATGTGTGTTTGATTCCAAGCTCCGCCCACGGTACTAACCCTGCCTCTGCGGCCATGCTTAGCATGGAAGTTGTCGTGGTCGAGTGCGATCAAAACGGCAACATCGATCTCGCCGACTTAACCAACAAAGCCGAGCAGTACAGCGAACGCCTCTCTGCGGTGATGATTACTTACCCCTCGACTCATGGGGTGTTTGAATCTCACGTGCGCAGCGTATGCGAGGTAGTCCACAAACACGGCGGCCAGGTATACGTTGACGGCGCCAACATGAACGCCCAGGTTGGCCTTACTCGCCCCGGTGATTTTGGTGGTGATGTATCGCATCTCAACCTGCATAAAACGTTCTGTATTCCCCACGGCGGCGGTGGCCCCGGCATGGGTCCCATTGGTGTGAAAGCACACCTGGCGCCTTTTGTATCTAACCACGTGGTGACGCCTATTAATGGGGTCAACCCGGAAAGCGGCGCCGTCTCTGCTGCGGCGTTTGGCAGTGCGTCCATCCTACCCATCTCTTGGGCCTACATTAAAATGATGGGCGCCCGTGGCTTGCGGGAAGCTACTGAGCTTGCCATCTTAAATGCCAACTATATTGCCAAGCGGCTGGAAGAGGCCTACCCGATTCTCTACCGCGGCCAAAATGGCACGGTGGCGCATGAATGCATTATCGACATTCGCCCCCTCAAGAGCGCTTCAGGCATTAGCGAAGAGGATATCGCCAAACGCCTAATGGACTACGGCTTCCACGCGCCCACCATGTCGTTCCCGGTTCCGGGCACGCTGATGATCGAGCCAACAGAGTCGGAGTCACTGTACGAAATAGATCGTTTCTGCGATGCCATGATCGCGATTCGTGAGGAGATCGCTGCAGTAGAGCGAGGCGACTGGCCGCTGGATAATAATCCGCTGGTGAATGCTCCACACACACAGGCAGACGTGATGGATAGTAACTGGCAGCGACCCTACGACCGAAAGCTAGGCGCCTTCCCCACGCAGGCAGTCGCCGCATCTAAATACTGGCCCTCCGTTAACCGCGTAGACAACGTGTTTGGTGACCGCCAGTTAATTTGCTCGTGCCCTAGCATTGATGAGTATCGCCAGTAATATCATGGCGATGTTAAAACGTGAGATGTAAAGCGTGAGAGACAAAACGTAAGCTTAACGCCTCTGGCACCGCTAATCCGGCGCCAGAGGCGTTTTTTCTTGCATACGCTGGTCGTGAAAACCGTTCAGCAATTTTTCATACCGCTTGGGTAGCACCGAGTCTTGGCGATGCAGCAGGTAAAGCACTTCGCTGATGGCATGTGGCAACGCTAATGCCTTCACCTGACGCTGCCAAGGGGACGTTTCTAGCACTAAGCGGGAAACAACGGTAAAGCCCAACCCCCGCGCCACAGCATCCAGCACCATGCTGACTTCATTGGTAAACCCCTGGTGGCGGAAGTGCGTCATGGAGCGAAACTCGTCAGGGTAATTAGCCTTCAGCAACGCATTGGCGTGGTTAATGCCGTCGTAGTAATTGAGAAAGCCTATCCCCATCAAATCAGAAAGGGTGCTGCCCGCAAAATCAGCCGGCACAACTAAGCAAAGCGGCTCTTTATGCCAAAGGGTGCAGGTGAGATCCGGGTGGTTGACCTGCTCAGTAACGATACCAATATCGTAGCGCCCTTCTAGCAGGTCATTAACAATTTCGTGGTTAAACGCAAAGCTATAGTTAACGGTCAAGTTAGGATGCATCTGCTGCTGACCGAGAATGTAAGGGTAAAACATCAGCCCCACACTCCCAGGCGATGCAATACGGCAATCACCGCTATCTAAGGAGTCGTCATCTAGACCGTGGCGGAACTGCTCATGTTCAGCAAACAGCTTTAGCGCATAGTCGTAGACGCGTCGGCCCGTCTCAGTGAGCGTAAAACTCCTGCCCTTTCGTTCCAGCAGTGTTTTATTAAGGTAAATTTCCAGCTTGCGAATATGCTGGCTAACCCCTGGCTGAGTCATTTCCAAACGGCGCGCCGTCCGTGTGAAACTTCCGGTTTCCACCAACGTAATAAATGTCCGAAAATACACGGCATTAAACATAATGAAGCGCCATCTTATTGAGTCATCGTCTGCTCTTAACGAGACCATAGAGTAGCACAACTCGGCTACCTACTGAGCGCACCACGAGCGCTACTGAACCGTCTGTAACAGCGTGATAGTATGCACATTGTGATCACCAACATCAGGGAAAGCCATCATAATGACGCACCAGCCAGTGCCCCGCGCCACGATCTCCAGCATCATATCTCCTGAAGGGAGTCTTGAAGTTCTCTCTCAGCATGAAGTCAATCGTCTTAAAAGCACCTCTAAAAGCGGTTTGCACGATTTGCTCCGGCGCTGCGCTCTGGCGGTGCTTAACTGCGGCAGTCCCACCGACGATAGCTTAGCCATTTTAGAAGCTTACAAAGACTTCGATATTGAGGTGCTACAGCAAGACCGAGGCATTCGGCTGAAATTAACTAACGCGCCCGCTGAAGCTTTTGTAGATGGCCGTATGATCCGCGGTATTCGCGAACACTTATCGTCCGTTATTCGCGATATCGTCTACGTCTATAATGAAATCCAGCACCACAATCGCTTTGACCTTAATACTGGCGAAGGCACCACCAACGCGGTGTTTCACATTTTGCGCAAGGCTGGCACGTTAAAGCCCGGCCGCGACCCTAGCCTTGTGGTGTGCTGGGGCGGCCACTCCATTTCCAGGGAAGAGTACGAATACTCTAAAGATGTGGGCTACCACTTAGGGCTTCGCGATTTAGATATCTGCACCGGCTGCGGCCCTGGCGCCATGAAGGGCCCTATGAAAGGTGCTAACGTCGCTCACGCTAAGCAGCGTCGGAAAGATGGCCGTTATTTGGGCATTTCAGAACCGGGTATTATCGCCGCGGAAGCACCCAATCCCATCGTTAATGAACTCGTTGTGATGCCGGATATCGAGAAGCGGCTGGAAGCCTTCGTACGCCTTGGTCATGGCATTATTGTTTTTCCCGGCGGCGTAGGCACCGCAGAAGAGATTCTGTATTTGCTGGGCATTTTGCTTCACCCCACCAACGCGGACACCCCCTTCCCGCTTATTTTCACCGGTCCCGCCAATTCGGCGGCCTACTTTCAGAAAATCGACGAGTTTTTGGTTTACACCCTGGGTGAAGATATCCGCCGCTACTATACCATTATTATCGGCGACCCCACGGCGGTGGCACGTAAAATGCGTGACGGAATTGATGAAATTGCCGATTTCCGCCGTAAGCATCAAGATGCGTTTTACTACAACTGGCGCTTGACGATCGCCAGGGAGTTTCAGGCACCTTTTACCCCCACCCATGAAGCGATGCGCGCGCTAGCTCTGCACCGCCAGCAGCCAACTCATGAGCTAGCTGCCAATTTGCGGCGGGCGTTCTCGGGCATTGTGGCAGGCAATGTTAAAGAAGACGGCATTCGTGCTATTGAGGCCCACGGCCCCTTTGAGCTAACCGCCGAACCGGAACTAATGCAGCGATTAGACGAGCTACTCACCTCGTTTGTAGCCCAAGGCCGGATGAAGCTAGATGGCCAGCCCTACACGCCCTGCTATGTACTTAAATAGCCCTCCTCAAATAAACAGCGCAACGTATAGCGTATAAACACCGGCAGGCTTGCGCCAACGCTCCGCCTGCCTTTAAAGGAATGCACACGTGATTATTGCTCTGCTAACGCTGCTCGCGGCAGGGGTTATTAAAGGCGCTATTGGTTCTGGTGTGCCTGTCATCGTCATTCCTGTCCTGACGATGCTCTATGATGTAAAGCTGGCCATTGCGGTACTAGTGGCGCCCAATCTGTTCAGTAACGCGCTGCAGGTATGGCAGTACCGACGTCATCTTTTACCACTAAGGTTTTTAGCCGCGTTTTCAATCGCCGGTGGGCTGGGCATTATCATCGGCACTTGGGGACTAGTAGTGCTTTCGCCCACCCTGCTCTCGCTTGGAGTCGCAGGCGCTATTGTAATGTATCTGGCCATTAAGCTAGCTAGGCGTAAAATGGTAATGCCTTTTTCGCTGGCTAAGCGCATCGTTTTGCCAGTGGGCCTATTAGCCGGGGTGTTACAAGGCGCTGCGGGCATGTCAGCACCTGCATCAGTGACCTTTCTCAACGCCATGCGGTTAGAGCGCCAAGTGTTCATCGGCTCTATTTCCGTTTTCTTCGTGGCAATCACCTGCGTGMAAATACCCGCCCTATTAAGCGCGGGTATTTTAACCTTAGAACGCAGCGTATATAGCTTGGCTGCGTTACTGGTCATACTAGTGGCGATGCCCTTAGGGGCTAAGCTTGGTAAACGCCTGCCTCATCACCTATTCGATAACTTAATTATGCTGCTATTGGCAGGCATCGCATTAAAAATCATCGTTGATGCCACGCTGTAAGATAAAACCGCCTATGGGCAGAGGTGAAACCCACCAGGCAGAGTCGCCGTTAACCCGCTACACTGATGGACGTCATGAGCAGCACCGAGCGCTCACCGTGGAAAAGGAGAACCAGCATGGAAATGATTGACCAGCTAAGGGACGGCAAAACCAAGGCGTTTGCCAAGCACTGCTTTGAGAGCAACACCCCAGAAGAACTTAATGCCGCCGCCGAAGGGCCTGCCGACCAAGCACAAATGGAGCACTGGGGAATCACCGAAGGCCAATGGGAAGAGGCGGTTGCCACCGCATTGGCCGATCATAAAGCCCAAAGCAGTTGATAGACGCCCCCCCCAGAGCCCTGCTATCAGCAGGGCTTTTTCTATTCTGCATTCGCCACAGCCCACCGAGCTACCTACGTATTTAGAATACTCTCCCAACCTATTCCCCTAACGTCATTCGAAGTACTCTTAAGCCTTATGCGCTGCTTGGCTCCACAGCCTGCCATGCTAACCGATGGCAACAAAGACCTACTCCACACCAAGATAACAATTAATTAAAATTTATTTTTGCTAATATGATAGCGCGTTTATCTGATAATGTATTAAACACAATAAGCGCGCTGTAAGCCTAATGCGGCAATATTGCTAAGCCTACAGCTTTATCCATCAAGAGGCTGTCAAATGTCATTTCTTATTAAACATACCTGTGTCGGTATGGCCACTTTTAGCCTACTGGTTGCTGGCCCAAGTTTCGCAAGTACCGAACGCCTTGAGACTGAACTTACCGCCCTATTCGCCGATGGCGAACTGAGTATTGGTGATGTTTCTAAAGCAATGCTGCGTGATCGCTTTACCGCTGAGGACATTGTGTATGATTCTCCTGAAGGAGAGCGTCTTAAGATCGAACGCTATATCGTCATCGGTAACTACGACAACCCTGACGAAGTTCGCGTGGAAGGCATAAGGGTCGAAGATAGCCTCACAGAGCTACTGCTATTGAGTATGGATAGCGCGGTCTTTGGCGAGCCTGGCATGGCGGTTTTCAATGATGAGGCAATGCAGCAAGCGCCATTGAATATAGCAAGCCTTAGCATTGATAACTTTACCCTGGATCTTGATTCTGAGCTGGCCAGCGACATGCTATATGACCTTGGCATTCACCAGGCTCCCGGGCGTCTAGAAATTGCTGAAGTGCGTGGCAAAGCAATCTCAGCGGATGCACTAGGCATGCTCGAATTTAGCGGTGTTGCCATGCAGGGAGAGGACTTAGGAGACCTGGGCAGTGGCTCATTCATTATTGACCGAGTGCGCTTCGAAGACCTTCGCGGAATGCAAGGTGAACAAGAAGAGCACTTGGGTGCCATGTTGCTGGAAAACATGGCTATTGAGAGCGACGTTCTTGTTGCCACATTAGACCGCCTAAGGGTCGATGGTGATTTTAAGGACGGTGAAGGTGGTGTTTGGATAGAAGCACTTGAACTTGATCTTAATCGTATGATTGCCCTTGCCCCTCCCTCTGAACGTACCGAAATGCGCATGATCAGTAATGTATTGACCGATGGCAGTGGCAAACTTGTCCTTGATGCTCACTTTGCAGGACGCTGGGACGAGCAAGAGAGCCACAGCGTGCTGGGCGGAGATAGCCGTATAACGATACGCGATGCAATGGGCCTGAGCTTTAATTATGACTTGCCTGTCGTGCTACCCAAGAGTGCCACACCTATGGACGCTTTGCGGGATACTCGCCTGCTCGATGCCGCTACACTGCTAGGGGGTGATCTTGCATTAACGCTGAATGATGAAGGCCTTCTCAGCAGACTTGTTACATTAGGCGCGACGATGGAAGGCATTTCAGAGGCGCAACTTATTGAACAAGCACGGACGCAGGCAAAAGGCTTTGGCATGATGTTCGGCCCTGAAGCTCAATCCGTCATGATGGGTATGGTCGAGTTGCTTGAAGGCAGTGCTAGCCAGCTTATGCTGAACATCACACTGCCTGCTGAAAGCAACTTACAGACCTACGCTGAAGATCCACTGGGGCTGCCTGGCCAGCTCTCACTTCAAGTGGAAACACGCTGAAGCACGTCTTACCGAATCATACTCCTCGCCCAACAGGCGAGGAGTAGAATGCAAACGCCCAATTCAAAGACATCCACCCATCCTAGGCACGAAAAAAACGGCCACCGCGTAAGCTAAGTGACCGTTTTATAAATTCTTTGGTCGGAGTGACAGGATTCGAACCTGCGACCTTTGCAACCCCATTGCAACGCGCTACCAAGCTGCGCCACACTCCGATGCCTTTATTAGCAACGCTGGTAACTGCTTACGTTTGCCTCAAGACGGTGCGTATACTAGCTTTTTATACGCCAAATGAAAAGCTCTTTTTGCGCTTTCTTTTCAATCGCTTGCCGTTAAGCTTGGTCAGCTGCTTTTAGTAAGGCGGCCATGGCCTCGTAAACCTTGGGTGTTGTGACTAGCAGCTGCTCCGGGTAAAGATCGTCTGGCACGCCCTCAGGCACCTCTGTTAAATGCCCTACCCGCGCGCCTGCTTCACGGGCAATAACCCACCCCGCCACAAAATCCCAAGGCGATACGCTTTCGTAGTAGGCATCTAAACGCCCGCACGCCACATCGCATAAATCCAGCGCAGCAGCACCATTGCGGCGAACATCCTGGCAACTAGCTAACACCGCCGCTAAGCGGGGTAAGAGTTTTTTACGGGCTTCTTTTTGATAGGGGAAGCCGGTGGCTACTAACGTGCTGTCAAGCGATTCAGCGCCGCTGGGTTTAATCGGCTGTTTATTACAAAATGCGCCCATTCCCTCTGCAGCACTAAAGGTTTCACCTAAGAAAGGCGCATGTATAACGCCTACTTTACCCACCCCCTGCTCCAACCAGCCAATAGAGACCGCCACGTGGCGCAGGCCCTGGGCAAAGTTAACCGTGCCATCAATCGGGTCCACCACCCATAGATGCTCAGCAGGCGTTTGCAGCGCACGCTCCGGGTTTAATTCTTCGCTTAGCCGCGCCTCGCCGGGGAAGTGCTCCTCTAGACGATGGCTAATCAGCTTATCCACCGCGACATCCACGTCGGTCACCAGCTCAACGCCCGCTTTAAGCCGCTGGCTAAAGCCTTGCTGCTCACGGGCAGTCAGTATCATCTTCCCGGCCTCTTGGGCAATCTCAATTGCCAGCGCCAGCCGTGCCTCTAGGGTGTAAGCCGCCATGTCCGCTCCTTAGGGTTGTTTGTCACCCCTCAGCATAAGCGGTGGGCAATGGCATTACCATGACACCACAAAGCGCTATTAACAGCTTAGCGCAGCGCATCCACCAGCACATCGACCACTACCCGGGTCGCGGCCTCGATTAATACCACATCAGCGCCTACACGCTCCCATTCGTAACCCGGGTAACGGGGCAGCTCATGGGCAATGGGGCCGTCAAAGCGCTTGGCAATACCGGGTGGCAACGGTTTACCTCGCTCTAAATTGCGCTTGATGCCAGGGGGCAATGGTTCCGCACGGGGGGCATCGTGGCGGCGCAGCAAGCGCAACAGCTCACGCTCGTTTATGCGCGGCAGGTCAACGTAGCCCTCTTGATGAGAATGGCGTTGGCGGCTTTCATGGCGGCCGCTATCGCTGCCACGGTGGCGCTCTGATTGGGACGCGTTGTCTCGAGCGCCGTGGGCAGGCGCATGGGCGGGCTGGGCCACAACCGCAGAGTGCCACAGCAGTGCGCTTACCAGTAAACTGGCGCCAATATTAATTGATTTCATAACTTACTCCTTGGTGGCAGGAGCTTTGAGTGTAGAGCGCAAATGCGCAGGCAGTATGGAAGGTAGGGTATTTGGGGAGGAATGCTTTAAGCCTTATGGCGACGTTATACGCTCAATAACACCCTGGGCAGTAATTTGCGCCTGAACCCCTGGGCGTTGAGTATCTAAAGTCAGTGCGGCGCTGCCCTCTTCGAACACGCCCCGAAAGGCATCGGCCACTGCTGCTTGCGCTGGTTGGCCAGCACCGCCCACTTGGCAGGCGCCAAAATTAAAGGGCCTTAAGGCATCGTCAAGGTTATCTGTTGCCAGCACTTGAGTTTTAAAGGTGCTTAACTCCTGCTGGCAGGCACCAAAGGCAGAGCGGTCGAGGTAGGCAAGAAAAGTGGGTAGGCTAACGCCTGCCAAGATAGCGACAATGGCCACCACAATAAGAAGCTCGATAAGGGTGAAACCATCAGCATGTTTGTGTTTATATTTTTTCATGCGCGTCACCTAATACAAAAGCCGCCCTGCTGGGCGGCTTGCTAAGAGCAAAAACTAGATATTACGCATCTGGATCATTGACTGTAGGATCATTGACTGTAATGGAGCCAGTCGCTAGCACAAAGACGTTTTGGTTACGATTTTGTGTAGTTACTGTTAATGGGAAAATAGTGTTGTTTTCGTCCGGTTCTTCGAATGTTCCAGCAAAACTTTCGAATAGATTTTCTTGTGTCGTTCCGTCAATCTCACAAGCCTCAAAAGAAAAGTTATCCGCGGGACCATCTTCGAAATCAGCGCCAGCGGAAGACTCTGCAACAGAAAGGGAGCGGAATGAGTTTAGCTCTCCAGCACAAGCACTTGCTTCAGCGCGATTTAAATAATTACCATACTGCGGTACACCCACCGCCGCCAAAATACCGATAATCGCCACCACGATCAGCAATTCGATGAGGGTGAAACCCTGCTGTTTTAAGCTGCGAGGTCGATTAATTTGGTTTGTTTGCATCATATAATTCCCTTGCGATATTGAATCATCATTTTATAGGTGGCCACTTGTTAGCTTTACTGCCACTAACATTGCCTAGCTAAGTATTGCGTTACATTAGCTTACCGCCGTCGCCATGGCAACTAGGTACATCATACACGAATGACGGTTTTGTCACCCTTTTTGATGACAGTCAAGAGTTGCGTATATAAGCCTAGAAGTACCTAGAATTAAGCATCTATGGTAAAAAGGGCGCTACATTTATCACGCCGTCGAGATGCCCATGCGTCAACCCGCCCCCGAATCTACCCTTAGCCATGCAGCCTTAAACGGCGGCCTGCGTGGTATTGCTGAACGGCTGGTGAAACACGGCTCATTAACCGATGCCCAGGCGGCTGTTGCTGAGTCTACCGCTGCAGAGCTGGATATTTCGCTATTACAGCACGTAGTGGAAAGCGGGCTGGTGGATGCCGATGCCGCCGCCTTGGCCGCGGCCTGGGAGTACGGGCTACCGGTGATTGATCTTGACTCAGTCCGGATTAATGCGTTGCCACCGGCTAATGATTACCCGGTCAAAATTCTCGAAAAGCTGGATATTCTGCCTCTCGCACGCCACGGTCACCGCTTAACCGTTGCGGTGCCTTATCCAGCGACCTTGACCCAGCTTGATGAGCTGCAGTTTGCCACCGGCTTAAGTGTGGATGGCGTGCTAGCCCCGGCAGACCAGCTAAAAACTACCCTCATTCAATACCTAGCGCAAAACGAGCGGAGTATGCTCGATGAGCTAGAGAACGTTGACGACGCGATTAACGCACTGAACGTTGTGCACAACGCTGATGGTGAAGAGGTCACTCTCGATGCGCCCGACCAAGATAGTGAAGACGCGCCGGTCGTAAAATTCGTCAATAAAATACTGCTGGACGCGATTAGCCGCGGCGCTTCGGATATTCACTTCGAGCCTTATGAAACACTCTATAGGGTGCGTTTTCGTATAGACGGCATGCTGCTTGAAATAGCCCGCCCACCGTTCGCACTACGCCACCGCATTGCAGCGCGGCTAAAAATAATGTCGCGACTGGATATTTCGGAGCGCCGCTTGCCACAAGATGGCGGTATTAAATTACAGCTGTCGCGAAGCCGCTCAATTGATTTTAGGGTGAACTCACTGCCCACGGTCTACGGTGAAAAGGTGGTGCTGCGTATTCTAGACCCGGCATCGGCTCAGCTTGGCATTGATCAGCTCGGCTTTAACCCGGCGCAGCAGGCGGCGTATGAAAGCGCACTTAAAAAGCCCCAAGGGATGATTTTGGTCACCGGCCCCACCGGCAGCGGTAAAACCGTCACGCTGTATACCGGCATTAATATGCTCAACCAAATTGAGCGCAATATTTGTACCGCCGAAGACCCGGTGGAAATCAAGGTATCGGGAATTAACCAAGTCAACGTGCTGCCCAAGATTGGCTTAAACTTTGCCAGCGCCCTTCGGGCATTTTTACGTCAAGACCCGGATGTGGTCATGGTAGGTGAAATACGCGATCTCGAAACCGCTGAAATAGCGGTAAAAGCGGCGCAAACCGGCCACCTGGTGCTCTCAACCGTTCACACTAACTCGGCAGCAGAAACCCTTACTCGTTTGGCTAATATGGGCGTCGCCTCCTACAACATTGCCAGCTCGGTGAGCTTAATTATCGCTCAGCGCTTAGCTCGCAGGCTTTGTAATCTATGTAAAACCCCTGCGGAAATTCCCGCTGAGGCACTACGTAAGGCAGGGTTTAGCCAGCTTGACATCCGCAACGCCACTATTTACCAAGCCAAAGGCTGTAAGCAATGTACTCAGGGCTACAAAGGACGGATCGGTGTTTATGAGGTATTGCCGGTGTCTGATGACATGCGCCAACTTATTATGCGCGATGGTAACTCCATCGAGATCGAGCAATTAGCGCGCAAAGAGGGTCATACAAGCCTCCACCAAAGCTGCTTAAGCCGGGTTTTAGATGGCAGCACCAGTCTTGAAGAAGTTAACCGAATTAGTAAGGAGTAAGCAGCGACATGGCTAAAGTAAAAGCACGCCAAACAAAGCGGGCGCCACTTTATCGCTGGAAATGGGCAGGCACAGGCCCACAGGATAGGCCGATGCGCGGGGAGCTCATTGGCCGTACAAAAACTGATATTGTTGAGCAACTGGCTAAACAACGTATTATCGCCACTAAAATCCAAAAACGCAGCAGTTTTAGTGGGCGTGGCAAAGTTACCAACGTCGATATTATGGTCTTTGCCCGACAGATGGCCACCATGGTGCGTGCAGGCATCCCCATTCTACAAGCGCTCCAGGCAGTGTCTGAAAGCCTTAAAAAGCCTGCTATGGTGGCGCTTACCCAGCAAATCATGGAAGACGTTTCCTCGGGCGATAGCCTCTCAAGCGCAATGGCCAAACACCCTAAGCAGTTTGACCGGCTGTTTGTAAACCTCGTGGATGCTGGCGAACAAGCGGGCGCACTGGATCAAATGCTGGAGCGTATTGCCAGCTATAAAGAGAAAGTAGAATCACTTAAAAACCGGGTTAAAAAAGCCCTTTGGTACCCCACCGCCGTCATGGCCATTGGTGTCGCTGTTACCATGCTGCTACTGATTAAAGTCGTGCCAGAATTTGAAAGCATGTTCCAGGGATTTGGCGCCGAGCTACCCGCACTTACCCAGTTCACGGTGAATTTATCCGAATTAGCGCAGCGATATTGGCTCTATGCACTAGGTATGCTAGTGGGTGGCGTCATGCTTCTTAAAGCCGCCGCAAGGCGCTCTTACGCCCTAGCCTATCGACTAGATGGCTTGATGCTGAGACTTCCTGTGATAGGCGATATTATGAACAAATCTGCCGTTTCCCGGTTCACCCGCACCCTGGCCACGACGTTCGCCTCAGGCGTGCCGCTGGTGGAAGGGCTTGAAACCGCCGCAGGGGCTGCAGACAACCGCGTGTATAGCAAAGCGATTAACGAAGTACGCCAAGATGTGACTACCGGCCAACAGCTCCATTTTGCCATGCGTATGACCAACCGATTCCCCGCCCTCGCGGTTCAGATGGTCAGTATCGGGGAAGAAGCCGGCTCTTTAGATGCCATGCTTAACCGTGTTGCTGACTATTACGAAGAAGAAGTCGAAAACAAAGTGGATGCGCTAACCTCGCTCATGGAGCCCGTTATTATTGTTGTGCTGGGTACGTTAGTCGGTGGCGTAGTCGTATCCATGTACCTGCCAATTTTTGAGATCGGCACCGCCCTTTAAGTGCACACCTCGCTTTTATTCGCCATTTATCGGTTAAATCATTAGGAGCTTTATGGGCTTTCCGCCAACACTCTTGTACCTCTTCGCGCTACTTATCGGGCTTTGCTTTGGCAGTTTTTTAAATGTTGTGATCACTCGCCTGCCGGTGATGCTGATGCGTAGCTGGCGCAATGAAGCCCGGGCCGCGCTTGAGCTTCCCGCAGAAACCTCACCCCGGTTTAATCTCGCAACGCCGGGGTCGATGTGCCCACGCTGCGAGCACCCCATTGCCTGGCACGACAACCTGCCTTTGCTCGGCTGGTTAAAACGACGCGGCAAGTGTGCCCACTGCCAGACCCCCATTAGTGCGCAGTATCCGCTGGTAGAGCTTATGGGTGGGCTATTAGCAGTTGCTGTCGTAGCGCTTTACGGTGCAACGGCAAGCGCTCTGTTTATTTATGCGGCCTGTTTAACGCTGCTTGCTTTAGCCGTGATCGATTTTCGCACGTATCTGCTGCCAGATATTTTAACCCTGCCGCTGCTTTGGGCTGGCTTGCTCTATCAACTGCTCTTCCAGCCTATTATGTTGCCCAGTGCCGTTATTGGCGCTATGGCGGGCTACCTAATACTGTGGAGCTTTTACTGGCTGTTTAAACTAATGACCGGCAAAGAAGGCATGGGGTTTGGCGACTTCAAGCTGCTAGCGGCGTTAGGTGCCTGGGTCGGCTGGCCCATGCTGCCGCTGCTGTTGGTGTTATCAGCAGGTATTGGCGCTCTTGTTGGCTTAGCGGCACAAGCACGCTCCCCTCATTTACGCGGCCAGCCACTACCTTTTGGCCCTTTTTTAGCCCTGGCGGGGTGGATTTGTCTGCTAGCGGGCAATGAGCTGATGGCGCTCTATACATCGTTGCTTTATTAGCGCTTAAGCTATTGGCACAGCCACTTGAACCACTACTTGAAGAATTACTTGAAGAACTAGTTAAACCGCTATTTCGTCACGGTGGCTGCGGCTAGTTTATTATCTATGCGCATTATTATTATTTACAGCGCCACTACTAAGGAGCAGCCATGATCGTTGGATTAACAGGCGGTATCGGCTCGGGTAAGTCTACCGTTGCTCGGGCGTTTGGCGCGCTGGGAATAGGCTGGGTGGATGCCGACGATGTCGCAAGAGAAGTAGTGATGCCCGGCGAACCAGCGCTTACTTCGATTGCCGAACGTTTTGGAGAGAGCGTGCTGCAAGCGGACGGCACGCTGAATCGGGCGGCCCTGCGCAGTATTGTGTTTGAAGCCCCAGCCGAGCGCCAATGGCTGGAGTCGGTAACCCACCCTCGCGTGCGTGAGCGTATCCTGGTACACCTTGAGCGCTTGCACCACCACTCGCCCTATGTCTTGCTTGTCTCGCCGCTACTATTTGAGTCAGGCCAAGACAGGCTAGTAAACCGCACCATTGTGGTGGATGTGCCTGTTGACATACAGCTTTCTCGAACCCATGAACGAGATGGCGTGAGTGAGGCTCAGGTGCATGCTATTCTCGCCGCCCAGCTACCCCGTGAAGCGCGCCTCGCGAAGGCAGATGACGTTATTGACAACAGCGGGGATCATGCTTCGATGATGCAACAAGTAAAGCAGCTTGATCAGCGTTACCGAAACGAACACCAGTAGCTCAAGGAGAGCTTTATGCCAACGCCCGCCAACGATGCACCGCTTGAGGTCGCTTGCCCGCAGTGCAGCAAGCGTGTCACCTGGAGCCCCGAGAGCGCCTATCGCCCTTTTTGCAGCAAGCGCTGCCAGTTGCTTGACTTAGGCGCCTGGGCTGAAGAGTCCCACCGTATTTCGGGCGAATCCGCCATGGACGAAGCCGATCTAGACACACTGCTCGCCCAAGCGGATAAAGACGCCCCGCTCTCCTAGCTCAGAGTTTGCTGCCATGAACGATAATGTCCTGCCTGTTTATCACTTACTTCATGAGCTTGATGCTCGTTTCGATGACTTGATGGTCACTATTGATCAGGCAGCAACGTATTATGAGCAGCAGCAGGCGGCGACATGGCACTTTCAGCCATTCCATGAGAACACGTCCTGGCTGCGCCAAGCGCTGCTCGATATGTGGCATCAGCAAGGCCAAGATGGGCGCGAAACACGTAATTACATTGCGCTCATCGCTGCGGATGACACCTTACTCGAAAAATTTAATGCGGTTAACCGTGCTAAAGCGCAGATCAGCGAACTGCTACAACGCATTAAACAGGCACACCCGAAAACCCTTAGCCAAGCAAAACATCGCTTACCCCAGCGCCACCCTGACGTTGATAAGGTGCTGCGTAAGGGCGGTTTAGCACGGCTGCACCTTAAGCAGTGCTGGCGGCACATTCCCATAGCCCCAGCACCGGTATCACGGGTGCGCTTTGCTTGGTATAGCAGCGGGCGCTCAATAAAAAAATTAACCGTCCGAGAAGCTGAGCAAAAACTCCTACAGTTGGATACAGGCGCTGCTCATGTCCGCATTCAGCTGCGTAAGTTGGCTGGTATCCCCAGCGACGAGCCACTCGCCCAGGTGCAGTCTCAGGCCCCCTTGATGCGGGCCAACCTATTTTTCACCGAACCTTTAGAAGATGGCCACACAAGGCGTGCAATGAACGTCGCCCTACCGCTTATTGTACCTAACCATAATCAGCAACTTCCGCACATAAAAATGCCACCGCTTGAGCCACCCACCCAGCGCACCAGGGCTAAGCGACGCGATGAAAAATTAGAGCATGAAGCCTTTTTACCCAGCTTGCGTATCTACCGCTACCGCTAACTCTCCAGGGCAGGCACTGTTTGCAGCTCCCACCGTTCATAGGTGAGTAGCGTCTGGATCAGTTCGCTTAGCTCACGCTCAGATAGTCCATATTCACTTATTAATGCCTTAAAGCGTTCGTTAAACACGTGATCGCGGTTTTCAGCGAGTGCTGCTTGGTCGTCAGCCTCAAGATCTGCCAACGACCTCACGGGTGGCCCTGTGGGGATATCCATACTGTTATTAGGATCATCCAACTGACGCAGTGCTTGCGCAAAAGCATCATCTAGCTCGCGGAATTTACGGAGCTTTTCACGCTCGTCCAGCTGTTTTTCAACCTTGTGATATTTCATTAGTATTTCATTTTCACCTTACATGAAAGGGTCGATACGTCTATTCAGCAGACTTTTATGACAGAACTGTGCACAAACGCGTAAACCGATAGAGCAAACTTGCCTTTGCCACTTCTTAGAAGCATAAAGAGAGGGCTACCGCATTAGCATTAACTTAAGGTTCTTCATAGACTCGCAACGCTAGCACATAGGAAGTTGGCTCTATTGATTGCTTGCCTGCTTATTACGATCACTTAGCACCAAGAAGGTGCTTTACAGGCTAACAAAATCTCACCTGTAAATTACACGCAAAGGAGGCCAGATAATGTTCAACGCAATGACACGAGCTGAGATCTGGCTGCAGGATACACTCGATAAAACACTGGGTATCGAAGACCTTGCTAACCACCTTGGTTACTCATCTTCTCAAATACGCCGCCAGTTCCGGCAATGCTTTGATGTATCGCCTAGCGCTTACCGGGAAAAAAGGCGTCTTGAGCGCGCAGCTGTTTTACTCTCGCTCACTCCACAGAATATAGCGCAAATTGCATTACGCTGCGGCTATCTCAACCACTCCTCTTTTTCGCGGGCCTTCCATCGTCGTTACCAGCTCACGCCGCGCAACTATCGCTATGCACTCAGTGGCGTTCGTCACTTGTCTCTTCCTGAGCGACATTTTAAAACCACTATCGTGAGGAGCCAACCCAAACAAACTGTTCTCATGCGCCTTTACAGTACGCCAGAGCTAATTCACGGGCTAGGGGTTACCAAGTACCATGCTAATCAACTGGAGTGCTTCCAGGCTCATTTAGAGCCCGCCACCCCGGCTATCTCGCTTCCAGACCTTTTATCTGAGAAGGTAGAGGCACTTGAAGATAAACCCAGCGTCCACCAGATACGAACCGATATTGGGCTTTATCTGGAGAGCAACACCCAAGCTAATCACTTAGCTTTACCCGTCGCTTATCGTCGAGTCGCTATGCCATCCCACTACTATGCCAAAACATGTTTTGAGGATTTTTCAGAGTTATCGCAAGCAATGACATCAACTCTGATACAGCTAATGAGGGATCAAAAGCAGTTTCATGTCAGTGGGGAAGCACCTAGGGTACTGTGGCATCCAAATCATTTAGAACTGCAAACTCCGCTATTATCCTAGCAAGCGCAGCCTACCTATTAAACACGACGTTAAATTTAACGTCGTTCAAAAAAAACCGGCACTTCTGTTAAGAAATGCCGGATTAAACTGCTTAGTCTTCCATGCGTACCAGCCAAGACTCAACGGCTTCATCGCCATGCTCGTTTTTCCAATTACGCAGGCCTTTATGATTACCGCCACGGGTCTCAATCACTTCACCGCTATGCGGGTTTTTATAAATCTTCAGACGACGCTTACGACGTGATGACGCAGTAGGCGCTTTAGCACTGCGCTGATCTGATGCTGGATCTAATAGGGCAATCACATCGGCAGGACGTTTACCAAATTCATTCATCAATGCCTCAAGCTTAGCTTTAAACTCCAGCTCGCTTTTTAAGCGTTGATCACCCTCCAGGCGTTGAAGGTCTTCCTGGAGTTGTTTCAGCTGCTGCTCTTTCTGGATATATTCATTTAAAAGTGACATAGGAGTTCCTTTGTAGCCAGGGTTTAACGTAGCGTAAATTTAACCGCATGAGGCATAGAGCGGGCAAGCTCAATACCCATTAATTCAGGATGCTGACACATTATTGCCGTAAAAGTGCTAATTGACAACTAGTCTAGATGATTTTGTGATATTTACTAATCAATTTTACAGACTTAGGTAAAGCTTAAAAGTTCAGCACTTTAAAATTAACAAGTAAAAAATAGTTACTACAGGCGCAATGAACTACCGTTACTCAACACTGCATAAGCCATAAAAAAAGCGCCGCCCTAATGGGCGGCGCTTTCATAGGCAAGAACTAATGAATTAGTCTTGACCCATCTGCTGCTTGATAAGGTCACCGATAGTGGTCGGACCACCTGCTGATTCGGGCTCTTGATCACGCAGTTTCTTCAGGTTCTGACGAGTATCGTCTTGCTCTTTCGCCTTAATCGACAGATTGATCTGACGACTCTTACGATCGACGTTAACAATACGCGCTTCAACGCTGTCGCCTTCGTTCAATACGTTACGCGCATCTTCCACACGATCAGCACTGATCTCAGACGCCTTCAAAATAGCGATAACATCTGTCGCCAGTTCAACGTGAGCTTCTTTAGCGTCAACTTCAACGATACGGCCAGTCACAATGCTGCCCTTGTCGTTAACAGACAGATATTCAGCAACCGGATCAGAATCCATTTGCTTAATACCTAAAGAAATACGCTCGCGCTCTGGATCGATAGAAAGGATGACGGCTTCAGCTTCGTCGCCTTTCTTGAAGTTGCGTACTGCTTCTTCGCCAGTTTCTGTCCAGGAGATATCGGACAGGTGAACCAGACCATCGATACCGCCTTCAAGGCCGATAAAGATACCAAAGTCGGTGATTGACTTGATGGTACCCGAAACGCGGTCGCCCTTGTTGTATTCAGCGTTGAAGGTTTCCCATGGGTTAGCAGTGCACTGCTTAATACCCAGAGAAATACGACGACGCTCTTCATCGATATCCAGAACCATAACGTCAACATCGTCGCCCACTTGAACAACTTTAGACGGATGGATGTTTTTGTTAGTCCAGTCCATTTCAGAAACGTGAACCAGACCTTCAACGCCTTCTTCCAGCTCTGCAAAGCAGCCGTAATCGGTCAGGTTAGTGACCACGGCTTGAACTTTGGTGTTCTCCGGATAGCGCTGCTTGATGTTGACCCACGGATCTTCGCCAAGCTGCTTCAGACCTAGTGAAACGCGGTTACGCTCACGATCAAATTTCAGCACTTTAACGTTGATCTCGTCGCCAACAGCAACGATTTCAGACGGATGCTTGATGCGCTTCCACGCCATATCGGTGATGTGCAACAGGCCATCAACACCGCCTAGGTCAACGAAGGCACCGTAGTCAGTCAGGTTCTTAACGATACCTTTAATCTGCTGACCTTCCTGCAGAGTTGCCAGCAGCGCTTCGCGCTCGGCACTGTTCTCTGCTTCAAGCACGGCACGACGCGATACAACGACGTTGTTGCGCTTCGGATCAAGCTTGATGACTTTAAAGTCCAGCTCTTTGTTTTCCAGGTGCGCAGTGTCGCGAACCGGGCGAACGTCAACCAGAGAACCCGGCAAGAAGGCACGAATAGAATCAACTTCGACGGTGAAGCCGCCTTTGACTTTGCCGTTGATCACGCCTTTGATGACTTCGTCTTTCTCGAAGGCAGCTTCCAGAACCTTCCAAGCTTCTGCGCGCTTGGCTTTCTCACGGGACAGACGCGTCTCACCGAAGCCATCTTCAACGGCTTCCAATGCAACGTGAACGTCGTCGCCGATAGCGATGTTCAGTTCACCGTTTTCATCGCGGAATTGTGACGCCGGAATCTGACCTTCAGATTTTAGACCAGCGTTGACGGTAACCCAGTCACCATCGATGTCGACAACTTGAGCCGCGACAATAGCGCCTGGCTCCATATTGATGTCGTTAAGAGACTGTTCAAACAGTTCAGCAAAGCTTTCGCTCATGGTTTTCCTACGTGATCAACGTTGTTGAGGCATAAATGCCTTCTCCGCACCACCAGCGAGTACGGGCCTAATGTCATTCAGCTTTTGGAGGTGTTAGCGCTGGTTAGACCTGACCGGGCTCACTGATATGAACGATCATATGAACTGCCGCCCTGCCACGTCGTGACACCTATCCAAAAACGCCGCAAGGGAGAATCAAATGCCGTTTGCCATGCCACGCTGGGCTAGCAAAACGGTCAACCGTTCAACCACTTCCGGTATGCTCAGGCGTGTGGTGTCAAGCGTAATGGCATCATCTGCCAGCTTGAGAGGGGCCACACTGCGCTGCGTATCGCGTGCATCGCGTGCCTGAATCTCCTTTAAAAGACTCGAAAGACTAGCATCCACCCCGGCTTCCTGCAACTGTTGATACCGCCGATGGGCTCGCTCTTCCGCGCTTGCCGTTAGAAAAATCTTTAGGGGCGCCTCTGGAAACACTACGGTTCCCATGTCCCGGCCATCTGCGACTAGCCCTGGCGACTGACAGAAGTCGCGCTGGCGCTGGAAAAGCGCCTCACGCACTAAGGGCAACACCGCCACTTGAGAGGCACGCTCACCCGCCTGCTCAGTGCGAATAGCACGGGTAACGTCTTCTCCTTCCAGCAGCGTGCGGGGTTGGCCCTCTTCTACAGGAAAAGCAACATCTAACTGCACTGCAAGCTTGGCAAGCGCTGCCTCATCATCCAGGGCAACGCCGTGTTTCACTGCCGCCTGGGCAGTGAGCCGGTAAAGCGCACCACTGTCGAGCAAGTGCCATCCCAAGCGTTCGGCCATTAGGCTGCTAATAGTACCCTTGCCCGCCCCACCGGGGCCATCAATGGTCAGCACGGGTACATTAAGCGTCATTACTGCCCTCCACACTAACATTCATACCAATGCGCTGCGCTAATGCGACAAAATCAGGGAACGACGTCGCCACGTTGGCGCAATCATCGATGATGATCTCATCGCTAGCCCGTAGTGATGCGATGGCAAACGACATGGCGATACGGTGATCACCCAAACTGTCGATCCGTCCGCCGCCGTAGCTGGGCACTTGATCATTACCGTTGCCTAGGATGTCGATGCCATCCTCTACAACGTAGTGCTCGACACCCAAAACGGCCAGACCATCGGCCATCGCCTGAATGCGATCCGATTCTTTAACCCGTAGCTCTTCAGCGCCCCGCAGGCGCGTGGTGCCCTGGGCGTTAGCAGCAGCGATAAACAGCGCCGGAAACTCATCAATGGCTAACGGCACTTGATCAACCGGTATATCAATGCCTTTTAAAGGCGTATAGCGAATGCGAATATCCGCCACGGGCTCCCCACCCACTTCACGCTCATTTTCAAGCGTCAAATCAGCGCCCATCAGCGTTAGAATATTAATCACGCCAACACGCGTTGGGTTTATCCCTACGTGCTCAAGGGTAATATCAGCCCCGGGAGTAATCGCAGCCGCCACCAAAAAGAACGTTGCTGACGAGATATCCGATGGCACATCAATGGGGCTGGCAGTCAGCTTGCCACCGCCCTGCAACCAGCAGGTATCTCCTTCGCGGGAAACCGTATAGCCAAAGCCATTAAGCATGCGCTCGGTATGGTCACGGGTGGGTGCCGGCTCACGCACTTTGGTTTCACCTTCAGCGTATAAACCCGCCAACAGCAGGCAGGACTTCACCTGGGCACTGGCCATTGGCATATCGTAGAAAATACCTTTAAGCGGCGCACCGCCTTTGATGTTAAGCGGCGGGCGCCCACCCTCTGCCGTATCAATAGTGGCGCCCATTAAGCGCAGCGGGTCTGCCACACGCCCCATCGGGCGCTTGGTTAGAGACTCATCGCCTGTTAGTTCGCTATCAAATGCCTGGCCTGCCAGCAAGCCTGCGAACAAGCGCATAGCCGTACCGGAGTTACCCACGTAAATCGGGCCTGAAGGGGCTTTAAGCCCATGCAAGCCTACTCCGTGAATGGTAACCCGCCCTTGGTGCGGTCCCTCGATAGCCACGCCCATCTCACGAAACGCTTGAAGGGTCGCCAAGCTATCTTCACCTTCTAAAAAGCCCTTAACTTCGGTCACACCTTCGGCTAATGCACCAAGCATAATAGAGCGGTGAGACATGGATTTATCGCCCGGCACGCGCAAGCGGCCTTGCGCTTGGCCACCGGGACTCACCCGATAGGTAACCTTACCCTGTGGTTGCATGTGATATTCCGCCTGATAACTAGTTTTATTAAGTAAGGTGTCAAAATAGTGTCGCGCATGGCTAGCGCGATCAAACGTGGCAATCAGCGCATCGCTGTCGCCACGTTCAACGGCCTGCCTTAGCCGCGCCAAGCCCGCTTCAAAATCATCTAATGAGGACAACACCGCGTCACGGTTAGCAATAAATATGTCCCGCCACATGGCCGGATCGCTGCCAGCAATGCGGGTAAAGTCGCGAAAGCCACCCGCTGCGTAGCGAAAAATATCTAGTCGCTCATCTTGGCGGGCCAAGGTGTCTACCAAGGAAAATGCCAGCAAATGCGGCAAATGGCTGGTGCGCGCCAGCACCTGATCGTGTCGCTCAACGCTCATCTGCAGGACTTGTGCGCCACAGGCTTGCCATAAAGCTTCTACCCGCGCCAATGCATCGGCATTAACATCAGGTTCAGGGGTAAGAATCACTTTATGGTTAACGTAAAGTGATGGGTTAGCCGCTGCTACACCGCTTTTTTCAGAACCCGCTATTGGGTGCCCTAGCACCATATTGCTCGGCACACCGCCAAATACTCGCTCAGCACATTCACGAATGGTTGCTTTAGTGCTGCCAACATCGGTGATCGCCACGTTATCCGCCGCCGCAGAGAGTCCTGCTGATAGCGTCTGCATAACACTCTCCATGGCCAGCACCGGTACGGCCAGCACCACCATGGAAACGCCTTCAAGGAGCTTGGCAAGCTGCGTGCCTCCGGCGTCAATCAGCCCCAACTCTACCCCGAGAGCGACTTCGCTTGCGTTAGGGTCACAGGCTACAATCTGGCCGTTAAATCCTGAGGCGCGAAGCGCCGCCGCCAAAGAGCCACCGATAAGACCAAGCCCAACAATCAGTAGCCGAGGCTCATGACACATCACCTGATGGCTACTCTTTAACACCCGCTTTGTCACAGCACGCCCTGGGGGTAAGAGCCCAGCACCCGTAGTTCAGAGGCGCGCAGCTTAACTTCTTCCAGAACCGCAGCCACTTGAGGTTCGTCACGATGGCCTTTGAAATCGATGAAGAACACGTAGTTCCAAGCGCCTGTACGTGAAGGGCGCGTCTCAATACGCGTTAAATCAATTTTGTGGCGGTGGAAGGGCTCTAACAAATCGTGCAAGGCCCCTGGCTGGTTGCGCATGGCAACAACAATTGACGTTTTGTCCTCACCGGACATCGGCACATCTTGGTTGCCAATGATCAAGAAGCGTGTCGAGTTATCAGGACGGTCTTCTATCTTGTCGGCAATACGCTCAAGCCCATAGAGCTTAGCGGCCATATCACCAGCAATCGCGGCGCTATGCCATTCGGTTTTCACCAGCTTAGCGGCTTCCGCATTTGATGACACCGGCACCCTTTCAGCGTGGGGATAGTGGGCATCTAGCCACTTACGGCATTGACCAAACGACTGCGGGTGAGAGTAAATTCTGGAGACCTTATCCTTGCGGGTCGTCTCGCTGATCAATAAGTGGTGATGAATACGTAACACCACTTCACCGCAAATCTTGATCGAGGAATCCATAAACGTATCGAGGGTATGGTTTACAACACCCTCGGTTGAATTCTCAACCGGTACCACGCCGTAGTTGACGGCGCCCGCTTCTACTTCACGGAAAACTTCGTCAATGGCCGCCATTGGCAGGCTAACCGCACTTTCGCCAAAGTGCTTTAACGCTGCTTGCTGCGTAAAGGTGCCCTCAGGGCCGAGGTAGGCAACTTTAACAGGCTGCTCAAGGGCAAGACACGCCGACATGATTTCACGAAATAACCGCGCCATTTCCTCAGCATCAAGCGGGCCTGAATTAAGCGCCATGATACGGCGTAATACCTGCGCTTCTCGCTCAGGGCGATAAAACACGGCATCTTTATCTTCGGCTAGCTTAACGTGGGCTACCTGCTGCGCACAGCTCGCCCGCTCGCTAATCAAGCGCAATATATCGCCATCTAACTGGTCGATACGTTGACGTAATTCGTCCAAAACAATCGGCGTATCGGACATGATGGTTAGCCCCTTCGTTGTTCAAAATCCGCCATAAAGGCGATTAACGCATCAACTGCTTCTTCAGGCACGGCATTGTATAAACTGGCACGCATACCGCCTACACTGCGGTGGCCTTTCAGATTCAACAGCCCCGCTTCGTCCGCTTCTTCTAGAAACGCTTTATCCAATGCGGCATCTGCCAACACAAAGGGCACGTTCATGCGAGAGCGGTTACGAAGAGCAATAGGGTTGCTATAAAACGCGCTGGCATCAATCGCCGCGTAAAGCTTGTCCGCTTTACGCTGATTAAGGGTATCCATTGCGTTAAGGCCACCCATCTCATCTTTAAGCCACTGGAATACTAACCCCGACAAGTACCAAGCATAGGTTGGCGGCGTATTTACCATAGAGCCCGCTTCTGCAAGCTGCTGATAATCAAATAACGAAGGCGCGCCGGGCACTGCTTTACCTAGCAAATCATCGCGCACGATAACCAGCGTTAACCCCGCAGGGCCAATATTCTTTTGGGCACCCGCATAGATAACGCCAAAATCAGCCACGTTAATCGGGCCAGAAAGAATGTTCGACGACATATCGCACACAAGCGGTATCACCGTGCCATCGGCACGCTGTGCCACCGGCGTATAATCAAACTCTAACCCGCCAATTGTTTCGTTCGACGTATAGTGCAGATAGGCCGCGTCACTGCTTAAAGACAGCGTATCTAAAGCAGGCACTGCTGTATTGCCATTCGCTTCGCTGCTACCCGCTAAATGGCAGCGATAGCCTAAGTGCTTTGCTTCGCTAAGTGCTTTTTTACCCCAAATACCGGTCTGGATAAAGTTGGCACTGCCGCCCGCGCTTAACAAGTTCATGGGCAGCATAGCAAATTGCATACTGGCACCGCCTTGCAGAAACAGCACTTTGTAGTTACTGGGAATATTCAGCAACTCTCGCAGATCGGCTTCTGCGCGCTCGGCAATGGCCACAAATTCATCGCTACGATGACTCATTTCCATTACCGACAGGCCACGCCCGTGATAATCCAGCAGTTCGTTGCGTGCACGCTCAAGTACGGCAGCAGGCAGGGCCGCAGGCCCTGCACAAAAGTTATAATGACGTGTCATCGGTTCCCGGTTCCTGTGCGCCATCTTCAGCTATGTTTGACTCACCCTCTTCAAGCGCTTCAAAGTCGCTTTCCCCGGGCTCATCAACACGAACGGTTTTCACCAGCTTCTCTTCTTTGCCTAAACGAATCAGCATCACGCCCTGGGTGTTGCGCGAGGTCGTGGAGACTTCTTCGACGCGGGTACGCACCAAGGTGCCACGGTCGGTAATCAGCATCATTTCATCGCTGTCGTACACCTGCATAGCAGCCACTAGCGACCCATTACGTTCGCTGGTTTGCATGGCGATAACGCCTTGCCCCCCACGGCCACGCAGCGGGAACTCTTCTAAGCGTGTGCGCTTGCCGTAGCCGTTCTCACTAGCGGTCATAATGTAAATCTGACCTTCCGACTGGATCTGCTCCTGCGGCTCCACCTGCTGCTCCACATCGGCCTCTGCATCCGCTTCAGCGTCGATCTGCTGACTCTTGGGAATGATAAGGCTGATGACTTCGGCATTCTTCGCTAAGCGCATACCACGAACGCCGCGTGCGGTGCGGCCCATGGCCCGCACGTTGCCTTCCTCAAAGCGTATTGCCTTGCCGTTTGAGGAGAGCAGCATGGCGTGGTCGGCGCCGGAGGTAATGGCGGCCCCTACCAAGCGATCACTCTCTTCTAGGTCAATGGCAATCAAACCGACGCTACGCGGACGAGAGAATTGCTCAAGACTGGTACGTTTAACGGTGCCATTGGCCGTGGCAAAGAAGATGTAGTGCTCAGGGTCGTAATCGCGCACCGGCAGAATCGCGTTAACCGCCTCACCCTCTTCCAGCGGCAGCATGTTGACCAGTGGCTTGCCCCGCGAGCCACGGCTAGCGTTAGGCATTTCGTACACTTTTAGCCAGTACACTTTGCCACGGTTTGAGAATAGCAACACGGTATCGTGGGTAGACGCCACCAGCAAATGCTCAATGACATCTTCGTCTTTCATGGAGGTGGCTGACTTACCGCGACCACCCCGGCGCTGCGCTTGATAGTCTGACAACGGCTGGGTCTTGGCGTAGCCAGAGCGAGAGACGGTTACTACCATATCCTCTTCGGCGATCAGATCTTCGATAGAGAGATCTAAGTGGCTAGCCTGAATTTCCGTGCGGCGGTCATCACCATACTGCTCACGCACTGCGTGCAGCTCTTCACGAATAACTTCCATTAGCCGGTCAGGTGACGCCAAAATTGCCGTGAACTCAGCAATTTTCTCTAGAATCGTCAGGTATTCGCTGAGCAGCTTTTCAGTTTCAAGGCCGGTTAAGCGGTGCAAACGAAGTTCAAGAATTGCCTGCGCCTGGGCATGCGACAGGCGGTACTCGGTTGCTGATGGGTTAAGGCCAAACCCTTCATCAAGGTCTTCCGGCTTGCAAGAGGTAGCACCAGCACGTTCCAGCATGGCGGTGACTTGGCCTGGCTGCCAAATTTTAGCCAGCAGCTTTTCGCGAGCTTCTGCCGCGTTGGGCGACGCCTTGATCAGTTCAATAACTTCATCAATGTTAGAGATGGCAACGGCCAAGCCTTCTAACAAATGGCCGCGCTCACGGGCTTTCTTCAGCTCATACAGCGTGCGGCGGGTAACCACTTCACGGCGATGACGAATGAACGCTTCGAGCATCTCTTTAAGATTGAGCGTGCGAGGCTGACCGTTTTCAAGCGCCACCATATTGATACCAAACACGTTTTGCAGCTGTGTTTGAGCAAACAGGTTATTAACCACTACCTCGCCAGACTCGCCGCGCTTAACTTCAATCACCACACGCAGGCCATCTTTATCCGACTCATCGCGTAGCTCGGCAATACCCTCAATCTTTTTCTCTTTCACCAGCTCGGCGATTTTTTCAATCAACCGCGCTTTATTCACCTGATACGGCAGCTCAGAAATAATGATGTGGTCACGACCACTCTTATCATGATGCTCAATGGTGTGGCAGGCTCGCACGTAAATGCGCCCTCGCCCTGTGCGGTAAGCATCTAAAATGCCCGCACGGCCATTAATAATGCCGCCGGTGGGGAAATCCGGCCCAGGAATGTACTGCATTAGGTCATCGACGGTGAGCGTATAGTCGTCGATTAACGCCAAGCACCCATCAATCACCTCCCGCATGTTATGCGGCGGGATATTGGTGGCCATGCCCACCGCGATGCCCGATGACCCATTAATCAGCAGATTGGGCACTTTTGTCGGCATGACGGCGGGAATACGTTCGGTGCCGTCGTAGTTGTCTACCCAATCGACCGTATCTTTTTCCAGATCGGCCAAAAGCTCGTGGGCGAGGCGCGCCATGCGCACCTCGGTGTAACGCATAGCGGCGGCGCTGTCCCCATCGATGGAGCCAAAGTTACCTTGGCCATCGACCAGCACGTGGCGCATGGAGAAGTGCTGGGCCATACGTACGATGGTGTCATATACCGCACTGTCACCGTGCGGGTGGTATTTACCGATGACATCGCCGACGACACGCGCCGACTTCTTGTACGGTTTATTCCAGTCATTGCCCAGTTCATGCATGGCAAAAAGCACACGCCGGTGAACAGGCTTGAGGCCGTCGCGCACGTCGGGGAGCGCACGACCGATAATGACACTCATCGCATAGTCGAGGTACGACTGTTTGAGCTCGTCTTCAATATTGACGGGCAAGATTTCTCTGGCGATGTCACCCATGAAAGTCAGATCCTTTGCACTGCATTGGCACTGCGAGAGTTGAAAGCGCTTAAAAATGCCGCCCCCGGTAGTGCCAAAAAAAGCAGTACAACAGGGCGGCGCGCAGATACTCTGCCATCATACCACTGCATAAGCACCAAGGGCAGTCAGGGGCATCGCCTTCGATTATTGTGCTGTAAACGCTTCTTTTGTCACTACGAGACCTTCAAGCACGTCACGCACGTCACCTTTAATGGCCGCGGCTTTGTTGGCTTTCATATCAAGTAGCACAAAGGTGAGATCCGCTTGAGCGACAAGCGCGCCATCTTTACGTAGGATGTGGTGGTGGCAAAGCGCACTGCGCTCACCTACCTCGACAATACCCGTCAAAACATGAAGATCATCGTTCTGCACCGCCGCCGCGCGGTAATCAATATTTAAATTAACCACCACAAATGCATATCCTGATTGGTGAAGTTGCTTGATCAGTCGCGGGTGCTCATCAAAAAAGGCCCAGCGCCCCTCTTCCATGAACTCAAGGTAGCGCGCGTTATTTACGTGGCCATAGCCGTCTAAGTGATAGCCGCGGACCCGCATACCTACCTGTGTAATTGCCCCTGACATAGAGCCTCCTTTTCGATAACTGTTTTTCAATAACTGTGTGTGGTTGAGCGAGTTGGTAAAAACAATCATCAATCAAACACAAGTTTAAAACGTACGCAACAACACGACATTCCCCCGAGGTGCTAGCAGGAAAGGTCTGCTTTCGACATAATGTGCCACCTTTTTAATAGGATTGGTGACATGTGGTTTAAGCACCTGCATTTATATCGCCTTCATGGCGCCCCTGAGCTAGACAGTTCAGCATTAGCAAGCGCACTCGATACCCATGCAGCCAAGCCTCTTGGAAATGCCGATGCACGGCGCCTTGGCTGGACAGCGCCCGCAGGCCGCTTAAGCGGAGGACAATTACTGCATGAAATCCAGGGGCATCGGCTGATCTCAGCGCTGCGTCAGGAGCGTTTACTGCCGGCTTCAGTGGTTAAAGAAGAAGTCGACGAAAAAGTCGCGGATATTGAGGCCAGCGAAGGTCGCAAAGTCACGCGCAAAGAAAAAACCGCGTTAAAAGAGCAAGTTACAGAAGCATTACTGCCGCGTGCTTTTGTACGCAGCCAGAAAGTCGACGTGTGGTGGGATACCCGCCGCCACCTGATCGGTATTAATGCCAGCTCACGTACCCGCGCAGAAGATATCTTAGACCTACTCCGTGAAACCCTTGGCAGTTTAAAGGCCACGCCAATCTCCTCCCAAACGCTGCCCATCCGTGCCATGACCACATGGCTTGGCGACCCTGCCAGCCGCCCATCGGATCTTAAGCTGGGCGATCAAGTGGAGCTGAAAGCCAAAGGCGATGACGGCGTTTTGCGGGCAAGGCAAGTAGACTTAGACAGCGACGAGATTCAACAACTGCTCGAAAGTGGTCGCCAAGCAAGTAAACTCGCTATTAGCCTGGAGGGTCGCTTAAGCTTTGTACTCCACGACGATTTAGCACTTAAATCGCTGCGTTTTGGCGACGCGCTAATCGAGGAGGCTGACCATGCCGATGATGGCGACGACGCCCTGGCACGCCTGGAAACCGACTTTATTTTAATGGCACAGGCGCTATCCGACGACGTCACCCGTTTATTGGAGTGGCTCGGAGGTGAAACACAGCGGGAACCTGCCGCGCAGCAAGAAGCCTAATGGCTACTTTTGCTGGCGCTGAACATCGACTTACTTCTGCTTAACACCCAACGGATCGCATGACTCAACACAATAACGCACCCAATGCTGACCCCGCCAATGACCCTTGGGCCGACATTCGGCCCTACATGGATCATGAGGTGAAAGACGTTCTTGCGCGCCTCTCCCACGACAGCGAGCTACTCGATGCGCTAACGCAATTCCGGCTGCCGCGCCTAGCCAAATGGGCACCTCCTCTCGCACGCGGCCTGGCAAGCTATGCCGTGCGCCGCGAGGTGAAAGGCGTTACCACCGTGCGCGGCTTCCAAATGCGTATTGCCCATTATATGGAGCGCATGATTCGCACCACCACGGATGCGTTTGACGTCGCTGGGCTTGATAAACTCGACGATCACAGCGCCTATTTATTTATCGGCAACCACCGTGATATTTCGCTGGACCCTGCATTTGTCAATTACGCGCTCTATCAGGCCAATCGCGATACCGTGCGTATCGCGATTGGTGACAACCTGCTGAAAAAGCCTTATGTCACGGACCTTATGCGTCTAAATAAGAGCTTTATTGTGCCGCGCAGTGCCCGTGGCAAGCGCGCCATGCTGGCGGCCTATCAGCAGCTTTCTGCCTACATACGCCACTCCATTACGGTCGACCAGCACTCCATATGGATGGCTCAGCGTGAAGGGCGTGCCAAAAACGGCATAGATCATACCGACGCCGCTATTATCAAAATGCTCATTATGGCCAGACGCCACGCCGAGCGTGATATGGAATTTGGCGAAGCCATTGCGGAATTAAAGCTGGTCCCGGTCTCCATAAGCTATGAGTACGACCCTTGCGACCTGCAAAAAGCCCAAGAGCTACATGACGTGGCCACCCAGGGCAGCTACGCTAAAAGTGAATTTGAAGATATTCGCTCAATTGTGGCGGGAATTACCGGCTCCAAGGGGCGTGTCCAACTCAAATTTGGCAGTCCAGTCAGCGCCGATATGGCCACGCCTGGGGAAGTGGCGGCAGAAATCGACCGCCAGGTGATTGGCGGCTACCGCTTATTCCCAAGCCATTACCTTGCCTTAGAAGCACTGGGTGAGGCGCCAGAACTGGTCGCCCGCAAAGCCATTTCACGGCAGGACAGAGAACGTTTTAAGGAGCGTTTAGCCAGTGTACCTGAAGCGCTACGCCCCTACTGGCTCGAACAGTACGCCAACCCTGTTAAACATAAAGCGGGCCGTTTAACCCTTTAAACGCTGTTGAATTTTTCCCACGCTGGCGCCGAGCAGAACATGCTCGGCCGCCGAAAAAGTGCTATGGTCAAGGCAATAATTGTTCCGCTTGGCAGTTTCACCAAGCGCGGTCTTAAGGAGAGTCCTAATGTCCGCATCAGAAATTCAAAAAACACGCATCATCAACGAGCTGCATGGCTTTATACGCAAACTGCTACAAGACCCAAAAATTCTTGAACAGTCGCTGACCATTGCTCGCAAGGAGCTGGCAGAAGGCAATAGCGCTTCAGCGATGGCTCGCATTGCTAACGAGATATCCGACACCACCAGCGTACACATTCCTGAAGACCCCGCAGAGCACTCAGACGCCGACAAGCTGTTTTTGAACGTGCTGCGCGAAGTGGTGCAAGAAGAGCAAGCGCTGTATTAGCGTTAAGAAACCTTGTTAGTTTTTAGCAACAGCTATTAACGATCAACAGTTCTAACGCACGAAGTTACGTTACCGGCGAAGCGCATTTATCCTTCGCCGTCTTTATTTGTTATGGCCTAACCGGAAGCATCATTCACCATGTCCAACACTGCCCCGCGCAACATTCTGGTGACCAGCGCGCTCCCCTATGCGAATGGAGCGATTCACCTCGGTCACCTGCTTGAGTACATCCAGACGGATATTTGGGTGCGTTTTCAAAAAAGTCGTGGCCAGCAGTGCTACTACGTTTGCGCCGATGATGCCCATGGCACCGCCATTATGCTGCGCGCTGAGCAGGAAGGCATCACGCCAGAGGCATTGATCGCCCGCGTCTCCCAAGATCACCAAGAAGACTTTTCCCGCTTTGGTGTTGGGTTTGATAACTACCACTCCACCCATTCCAACGAAAACCGTTATTTTAGTGAACTGATTTACACACGCCTGCGCGATAAAGGCCATATTGCCACTCGCGATATTGAGCAGATGTTTGACCCTCAAAAAGGCTTGTTCCTAGCGGACCGCTTTATTAAAGGCACCTGCCCAAAGTGCGGCGCCGACGACCAGTACGGAGATAACTGCGAAAAGTGTGGTGCAACCTACACGCCCGCCGACTTGATTAACCCGGTTTCAGCTATCTCAGGGGCGACTCCAGAGGTACGCAGCTCTACCCACTACTTTTTTAAGCTACCTGACTTTGCTGAGTTTCTTCAGGCGTGGATTAACGACGGTCACGTTCAATCACAAATTCGCAATAAGCTTATGGAGTGGTTCGAATCCGGGTTTAACGAGTGGGATATCTCCCGAGATGCACCTTATTTCGGCTTTGAAATCCCCGACGCGCCAGGCAAATACTTCTACGTGTGGCTTGATGCCCCTATTGGTTACCTGGCTAGCTTTAAAAACCTTTGCGACCGCGAAGGAATTGATTTCGATAGTTTCTGGCAAAAAGACTCCAGCGCCGAGATCTATCACTTTATTGGTAAAGACATTGTCTACTTCCATGCCCTGTTCTGGCCCGCCATGCTCCATGGCGCCGACCTGCGCACCCCTACGGCGGTTAATTGCCACGGCTTTTTAACCGTCGATGGCGCCAAGATGTCCAAGTCACGCGGCACTTTTATTAAAGCCGCTACTTATGCCGAGCACCTTAACCCAGAATACTTGCGCTACTATTTTGCAGCGAAGCTAACCTCCAAAGTCGACGATTTAGACCTCAATCTGGAAGATTTCGCCGCACGGGTGAATTCTGATCTCGTTGGTAAGGTCGTTAACATCGCCAGCCGCTGCGCAGGCTTTGTGAAAAAAATTGGGAACGGTACCCTAGCAGAACACTGTGCCGAGCCCCAGATGGTGGCGCGCTTTATTGCCGCCGGCGAAGACATTGCGGGCGATTTCGAAGCCCGAGAATTTAGCCGAGCCATGCGCAAAATCATGGAATTGGCAGATGAGGCCAATACCTATATTGCTGAAAAAGAACCCTGGGCACTGGCAAAACAGGATGGCCGCGATAGCGAGGTGCTAGAGATCTGCTCCGTGGGCATCAACCTGTTCCGCCAGTTAATGGTCTACCTCGCTCCGGTAGTACCTGTAATGGCTGAACAAGCCCGCGAGTTCCTCAAGCTTGACTCCCTGGATTGGGAAAGCCGTGGTGATGTGTTGATTAATCATCCGATCAATAAGTTCAAGCCCCTAATGACGCGGGTTGAGCGTGACAAAATCGACGCCATGATTGAGGCCTCTAAGGAGGATTTAGTGGAAGAGCAGAAGCTGAAGAACACCCCCAAAGGGCCCTTGGCAGAAGACCCTATTGCTGCAGAAATCAGCTTTGAGGACTTTGCGAAAGTAGACCTACGCATTGCTCGTATCGCTAAAGCGCAATACGTTGAAGGTGCAGATAAACTCTTGCAGCTAACCCTGGATTTGGGCGGCGAAACCCGCAATGTCTTTTCAGGCATTCGATCAGCTTACTCGCCAGAAGCGCTAGAGGGCCGCTTAACGGTGATGGTGGCTAACTTGGCGCCGCGTAAAATGCGCTTTGGCGTTTCAGAAGGCATGGTACTGGCTTCTGCTAACAACGAGGGTATTTATCTGCTCTCTCCCGACTCTGGCGCAGAGCCTGGTCAACGTGTAACGTAATTAGATACCCAGACAGAAGGGCTAAGTTCATAATCTTAGCCCTTTTTTATGCTGTCGTACTAATATATCAACCTTAGTGAGTTTGCTTCATGAATCCGCGTACTCCGCGCTCATTGCGTTTTCGTTTCTTTGCTGCACTTAGCGGATTATTGATCGGCGCAATCACTGCGCTAGCAGCAATTAGCATATGGCTTATATTTCCAGCCCTGCAGGAAGAAGAGCGTGCAACGATAAAAAGGGAGCTTGATCGCGTTGAGCGTAGCTTTCAACTGGATCAACAGCAGCTACACGCCCAAGTGCGAGACTGGGCTCATTGGGATGATACCTATCAGTTTGTCCAGGGCAATTACCCGCGCTACGCAGACGTCAACTTTAGCCAAGAAATGTTTGAGAATATGCGCTATCAGCTAATGGCGTTTTTCACTCGCAATGGCGATGTTCATTTTCTTGCAGGAATAAACCCGGCAACAGGCAGCTATCAAACATGCCATACTCCCGCAGATATCTGTAGCTGGATGGCTCCGTGGGTTAACAGCATGCAAGCTGCCATCAAAGAAAACAGAACTGATCAAACTAATATATATCCTGATAATCCTCTCGCCGCCGTAGCCTCTAGCCCCATTTTGCTTACCGATAAAAGTGGCATATCGCCAGGATGGCTGTTTAAGACACGTACGCTAAATAATGAATGGCTGAGATTTTTGGAGGATTATACTGGGTTATCAATCAATCTTAGCGTCAGTAACCAGGCAGCGCCTCTAAATGACACTTTTAGCTTCTCAGGTAACACTGTAGTTGCCGAACGCTACCTCCCCATTTCAGGCTCAACTGCTCCCGCCTCCTTAGCTGTTGGAGTAGAGCTTGACCGAACTAGCTATTTAACCAGTTTAGCCACCTTTCGTTACGTACTGCTATGGACAGCAGGCTTGATGATAGCTGTCATTGTCATAGTACTTTTACTGCTTGAGAAAATCGTTCTTAAACCACTGAGGTTATTAACCCAATTCACTCAGCAAGTAGGAACACAAGAAATAAATCACGATAAGCTTACCAATCGCAATGACGAAATAGGCCTACTTGCACGTACGTTTGAGCAACAGTTCACCCGCCAACGGCAGCTCAATGAAAAATTAAGTATTCTCTCCACCCACGACCCTTTAACGGGATTACCTAACCGTCGCCTTTTTGATCAAGAGTTACAGCGCGCTGTAGAGCAAGCAATAGCCCATCACACCCCGGTTGCGGTGATGATGCTCGATATTGACCATTTTAAATTATTTAACGACCATTACGGCCATCCCAAGGGCGACCACTGCCTTGCCACCGTGGGCGCAACACTTCAAGCGTTTGCCGAGAATAATGACGTTTTGATTGCCCGAACCGGCGGCGAAGAGTTCTCTGTTCTCGCAGAGATGCCCGCCGACCAGGCGCACCGGTTAGCCAACGCTATTAATGCGGAAATTGATGCGCTTAATTACCCGCATAACTTTTCACCGGTTGCCCCTCACCTTACCTTTAGTATTGGTATCAGTGCGCTGGAGATCAATGAGCACTTTACACCTACGGCACTTATGAGCACCGCCGACCAAGCCCTTTATGAGGCGAAAAAAGCGGGCCGACATCAGGTGCGACTTTATGCACCACCGCTAGTCAAAGAGACTATTTCTACGCACAATACCCCGCCATGAGTGAACTCTTTATCATTTTGGTCAGCACCGCGCTGGTCAATAATTTCGTACTGGTACAGTTTTTAGGGCTGTGCCCTTTCATGGGCGTTTCCAATAAGCTGGAATCAGCCATGGGCATGTCTCTGGCCACAACCTTTGTACTTACGCTTGCCTCCGCGGCCAGCTACGTGGTGTATCACGGTTTACTGGTGCCCTTTGATATTACCTATCTGCGTACCATTAGCTTTATTGTAGTGATTGCTGCCGTCGTACAGTTCACCGAAATAATGGTGCGCCAGCTTAGCCCCCTGTTGCATCAGGTGTTGGGGATTTTTCTGCCGCTAATTACCACCAACTGTGCCGTACTCGGGGTAGCGCTACTATCACTTAACCGCGAGCTGAGCTTTTTCCACACGACACTCTATGGCCTAGGCGCAGCGCTAGGGTTCTCGCTGATCCTGGTACTGTTTGCCGCGATGCGCGAGCGCTTGGCCAGCGCCGATGTACCCATGCCCTTTAAGGGGGCAGCCATCGCGATGATTACCGCAAGCCTTATGTCGCTAGCGTTTCTTGGTTTTTCTGGCTTGGTGCAGGGGTAACCCATGGGCGATACATTTTCATGGTGGGGCATTGTCAGCGCCATAGGCGTGCTGACAGGGCTAGGTATTATCTTTGGAGCACTGCTGGGCATGGCCAGCGAACGTTTTAAAAGCGAAGCGAACCCGCTGGTTGAGCAAATTAATGCGCTGCTTCCGCAAACCCAATGCGGCCAGTGCGGCTACCCTGGCTGCCGCCCCTACGCTGAAGCCATTAACCAAGGCGATGCCCTCAACAAGTGCCCACCCGGCGGCGACGCCACTATTCACGCATTGGCTGACCTATTGGGCCGAGAGCCAGCGCCTTTAGATGGTGACGCTGCCACCGACGATACCGTCGCGTTTATACGCGAAGCGGAGTGCATTGGCTGTACTAAGTGCATTCAGGCATGCCCGGTTGATGCCATTATTGGGGCCGCCAAGCAGATGCATACCGTGATTGAAGATGAGTGCACCGGCTGCGACTTATGTGTAGCCCCCTGCCCCGTGGATTGCATTGATATGCTGCCCAGAAGTAAACCGCTCACCCAGTGGCAGCCGTTAGTAAGCGCTTCTGGAATCATTGCCAGTGACCGCCCCCACGCCAGGAGTGAGCATGCCCGCCTTTGAGTTTCCAGGCGGCATTTACCCGCCCGAGCGTAAAGCCCGCTCGAATCAATCTAAGTTGCAGGTTGCAGCGCTGCCGGCCCAGGTAACGCTGCCTTTAAAACAGCATGCAGGGAACGCTGCGACGCCCTGCGTTGCGATGGGAGACAGCGTGAAGGTGGGCAGCTTGATCGCCCAGCGCGATGGTATGATTTCCGCCCCTCTTCACGCCAGCGTAAGCGGCACCGTCACCCAGATTAGCAACACCGCGATTACCATTGAGTCGGATGGGTTAGACAACTGGCAAAGGCTACCACCGCTTGATTGGCGGGCAGCCTCACCGGCCACACTACTCGAGAGGCTAGATAGCAGCGGGCTAACCGGCCTAGGGGGGGCGGGCTTTCCCACTTACATTAAAGCCCAGGTCGCAGAGCATCACGCGATAGACACACTGGTGGTTAACGCCGCCGAGTGCGAACCCTATATCACCGCTGACGACCTTACCCTGCGCAGCTACCCCGCGGATGTACTGGAAGGCGCCCAGCTAATTGCCAGACTCTGTGGTGTGCAAACCATCGTTATCGGGATTGAAGATAACAAACCCGAGGCCATTAGTGCCTTAGAGCACGCGCTCCCCCAGGCACAGCATCCGGCAGCCATCGTGCTGAAGGTCATCGAGACCCGCTACCCCAGCGGAGGTGAACGCCAGTTAATCAAAAAAGTGCTTAATCGTGACGTGCCCAGCGGTGGTTTACCTGCCGATGTGGGCACGCTATGCCATAATCCTGGCACCCTGCTGGCAGCACTTCACGCCGTGCGCGACGGCAAACCATTGGTTGAGCGTATTGTTACCCTGACCGGCGAAGCGGTTAGTACCCCAGGGAATTACTGGGTACGGCTAGGTACATCGGTGGCCAGTTTGCTCGACGGCGTTGGTTTAATGCCCGGGCAACTCCATCAGGTTATTGTTGGCGGTCCTATGATGGGCACCCCCCTTGCCACGTTAGACACGCCGGTGACGAAAACCACCAACTGCCTGATTGCCGCTACCCTGGCAGAGCTACCACCAGCGCCTATTGAGTCGCCCTGCATTCGCTGCAGTGCCTGCGAAAGTGTGTGCCCCGCCCAACTACTCCCCCAGCAGTTGCACTGGTATGCCCGGGCCGAAAACGATAGCACGCTGGAAACACTTAACCTGTTTGACTGTATTGAGTGCGGCGCCTGCAGCTTTGTGTGCCCAAGTTTTATTCCGTTGGTTAAGGATTATCGTTTAGCAAAGCAGCGCATCCGCATGAAACAGATAGAAACAGCCAAGTCCGACCACGCCAAGCATCGCTTTGAATTCCGTCAAGCACGCCTAGCCCGGGAAGATGCTGAAAAACAGGCCCGCCGCCAGGCAAGGCTGGCTCAAACGCAAAAGCCTTCGACGAGCACTGCAGGTGATCACGCCACGCCAGAGGTAGATCTACGTAGCCTGCGAATTGCCCAAACCGCTGCCAAAGCTGCGGTTAAAAAAGCTGAAAAAGTGCTAGCCAGGGCCGCCGAACAAGATCCTAAGCAGCGCTTTGATGATTTAGAAACCCAGCTTGCAACCGCCCAAGAAAACCTCAAGGCGGCGGAAGCGCGCCTCGCCAGCGCGCGCGAGAACGCCATCCAAAAGGACACCCCATGAGCATGATGCACGCCGCCCAGGTAGGCGCTGCCCCATCAACCGCCCACCTTATGCGGTGGGTCATCGTGGCAACCCTGCCGGGCATAGCGGCCATGACGTTCTACTTCGGACTGGGCGTGATCAGTAACGTGCTACTAGCCGGGTTATTTGCCCTTGGTGCTGAAGCACTGATAGTAGCCCTACGCCAGCGCCCAGTAAGGCCAGCGCTGCGGGATTCCAGTGCGCTGCTTACCGGCGTACTGTTAGGCGCTTCTCTACCGCCCGCTAGCCCCTGGTGGCTCATCGCGGTGGGCGTAATGGCCGCAGTTGTGGTCGCTAAGCAGCTGTATGGCGGTTTGGGCCACAACCCATTCAATCCGGCCATGGTGGGCTATGCCTTACTACTAGTGTCGTTGCCTACTTACATGACGCTGTGGTCGCCGCCCCAAGCACTCACGGCCGAGTCGCTATTCAACCAAACGCTATGGGCGCAAATTATTGGCTCCCTGCCACCAGCAACGCTTGATGCGTTGAGCGGAGCCACGCCGCTTGACGCCTTCAAGCACAAAGGTGAGGCGGTGCTTGCCAGCGAGTTCTGGGCCAGCCAGCCGCTTCCCGAAGGCACGCTTAGCGCTTGGCGCAACGTGGCGTTTGCTTGGTTAATCGGCGGGCTAGTGCTAATTGCCAAGCGTATTATCAGCTGGCATATCCCCATCGCCATGCTGGGTAGCATGATGCTGCTAGCGACGCTGTTTTATGCCAGCGACCCAAGCCACTTTGCCTCGCCGCTGTTTCACCTATTAACGGGCGCCACGCTATTTGGGGCGTTTTTTATCGCCACTGACCCGGTCTCAGCGGCCACCAGCCAACGTGGCAAACTGATTTATGGAGCGGGCATTGGTGCCCTCGTGATGATTATTCGCACCTTCGGCGGCTACCCCGACGCAGTGGCGTTTGCGGTACTACTAATGAATCTCTGTGTACCGCTATTAGATATCTACACCGTGCCGCGTCCAAGCGGCCATGCCAATACAGCAACTCACTCAGCGCCCAAGGAGCCACTATGACGCCTCGCCAAGCGATGCTACGCGGCGCCTTTGCCCTAGGGGCCTTTGCACTAGTCACCGCGGGCAGTGTCGCACTTACCCGCGCGCTAACCGCCGAGAGAATTGCCACCCACCAGCTCGCCCATCAACACCGCCAGCTGCAGCAAGTACTGCCCCCTGCGCTGGCTGACACGCCTATTCAAGATGTTTTAAATGGCGTATTTGAGCTACCCAACCCTTCGCAGCTTGGGCATCGCAGTGAGACGCAAGGCTGGCAAATTCATAGCGGCGATGGAAGCGCACTTATTCTGCCGGTGGTGACGCGCCAAGGCTATAACGGTGAAATCAGGCTGCTAGTCGGCATTGACCAACAGCGCAAAATAACCGGTGTACGGGTTACCCAGCACCAGGAGACGCCAGGGCTCGGCGATGATATCGAGCGCCAGCGCAGCGACTGGATAACTCACTTTGACGGGCTGAGCTTAACCAGCCTGCCGCCGGGAAGCTGGGCGGTACACAAAGATGGCGGACAGTTTGATGCTTTTACCGGTGCAACCATTACCCCCCGCGCCGTGATTAATGCGGTACATCAGGCGCTTTTATATACAACAGAGTCCAATCTCCCCATCACCTTTGAGGAGCCAACGCCATGAGCCAATGGCGCCAACTCACCCGTGAAGGGCTGTGGTCTAATAACCCTGCACTGGTTCAGCTGCTGGGGCTTTGCCCGTTGCTGGCTGTTAGCGGCAGCGTGGTCAATGCCCTCGGGTTAGCCATTGCGACGCTGCTGGTGATGGTCGGCGCTAGCACGACAATTTCACTCCTCCGCCATCAGGTACCCAGTGCGGTACGGCTACCGGCGTTTGTTATGATTATTGCCGCTTTCGTTACCTGTGCAGAGCTATTGATGGCCGCCTATGCGTACCCGCTTTACCAAGTGCTGGGGATTTTCATTCCGCTGATTGTTACCAACTGCGCCATATTAGGTCGCGCAGACGCCTTCGCCTCGCGCCAGCCAGTGCTGCCTGCCTTCGTCGATGGCTTTATGATGGGGCTAGGCTTTGGCGCGGTACTGATCGTGCTCGGGGCGATACGTGAACTGCTTGGCCAAGGAACGCTATTCAGCGGCATGGCGTTACTGTTTGGCCCTGCTGCCACTAATTGGCAGCTAACCTTGGTGGATAATTATCAGTTTTTGTTTTTCATCCTGCCGCCAGGTGCTTTTTTTGTTGCGGGCCTATTGATAGCGCTAAAAAATGCGCTCGATCAACGTAGCGCCACGCGAGCACGCCCAGCCACGGTTACGCCACGTAGCGATCGTCGGGTAAGGGTGACCGGCACAATCAAATAAAGTAGCCTTTAATAACCAAGAGAAGACTCCATGAATGCCCAAAAGCGTCATGAAATTTTTGCACGCCTACAGGCGGAAAACCCACACCCCACGACCGAGCTAAACTGGAGCACGCCTTTTGAACTGCTGGCCGCCGTGCTGCTCTCCGCACAGGCTACAGACGTTGGGGTGAACAAAGCTACCGCTAAACTTTACCCAGTGGCCAACACCCCGCAAGCCATCATTGACCTTGGCATTGATGAGCTAAAGCGCCACATTAAAACCATTGGGCTTTTTAACACCAAAGCCGAAAATCTGATGAAAACCTGCCACTTGCTGGTTAATCAGCACGGTAGCGAGGTACCGAAAACACGCAAAGAACTGGAGGCCTTACCCGGCGTTGGGCGAAAAACGGCGAACGTGATTCTTAATACGGCTTTTGGGCAGCCCACCATTGCCGTGGATACGCATATTTTTCGAGTATCCAACCGTACGGGCATTGCCAAGGGTAAAGATGTCGTAGAGGTTGAGCAGAAACTGCTAAGGCACATACCCAAGGCATTTAAACAGGATGCCCATCACTGGCTGATTCTCCACGGCCGCTATACCTGCATTGCGCGTAAGCCGCGCTGTGGTAGCTGCATTATCGAAGATCTGTGCGACTATAAAGAAAAAACCGAGCTTGGTTAAACACCAGGCTAACAACATGAGGATGCTGATGCCCACGCCTGCCACACTGCTCCATAACCAGCCTATCGCTGAGCGTATTGATGCGCTGTTAAACCTTTCCAAACAGCATGCCGAGCACTACTGCAGCCCTGGCGCCTGGCTGTCGCGGCAGCGCTATATGGCACAGCACCCCACGTCTATTGTGGTTATGAAGTGTATGGATGGACGCATTCATATTCCCCATGCAACCCGCACACCGCTGGGCATTATTACCCCGTTCAGAAACTTAGGCGGTATTTTTGATTTAGGCTGGCCGTATTTAGGGGAGCTATTAACCGACTCAGTACTCGATGCTGCTAAAGCCGGGCATGCCACATTGATGTTGATTACCTATCACTTTTCCAGCGGGCATCAAGAACGTGGCTGCGCCGGATTTGACTGTGACACTGAAGCAGCCAAAGCACATGCCTATGCCATAGCCAAGCAGGCCGGGCAGTTATTTGGTGATGATCACCAGCAGGTGTACCCACTGGTATGCGGGTTTGAAACCGACAGCGACGCTTTGATCCTCCACGGCCAGCATGGCGAGGTATTGGACAGTCGTGACTTGATCGGCCTAGCGCCAGAGGCCTTAAGTACTCAACTTGCCAGTCTCTGTCCCGATATGCCCTGGGAGATACAGCGAGACTTACTGCCCCTACTAGCAGGCAACGTGGCCCACGTTAGCGAGCTACAGGGCGTAGAGCGAGATTTAGATATTGAGCACCGTGAATGGGTGATTTGTGTAGGCCGTGGCTTTGACTTTCTTCACCTACCGAACACCGCACTGATTATCGGCCCCTATGGGCCTGATCTAGCCGAACCGATAGGTATCGCCGCCGCGATCATTGAGGCTAACATGCGCGCCGGACGAATTCCCGACGACGGTTTCATGCTGCTCGCCTCAACCCCTTACCAGCACAGCGGTGTAGATCGCGCACGAGCAGAAATGAAGTCCCGCTTTCTGTCAGACTTCGCAGAACGTGTGATACAGCGGGAACACCCAAAACTTGCCCAAAAAATGCGCCGCCATACAGCGGTGGTACACTGGCCAACCCGCCGACTAGCCTCTCTGGATTAATCGACTAAGCACTTTTGGCTATTCGCTTTCACCTATAAGGAGGTTGCGATAAGCCCCCCGCCACTGCGGCCATTGCCACGGGTAAGTATCCAGCAACGGCGGCTGGCTATCGGGTTCCATTAGCCAAGCGTATAGCCGGTGATAGAGCCCTTCGGTCGTCCCGTCATAGCGGTACTTTTCGGGGTAAAGCGCGGGAAAGCAGAGCCTATTTGGCACCAGGGGCAGCGCTCCTCGCTGGGCGGCTTCCATAATCGCCAATCCTTGGAACTCATGCCAAGTGGTTGAGACCACGATGCCGCCGCCATTAAGGAGTGCACGGTATTCTGGCTCTGGCTGCGGCCCCCAACAAATCGTTTGCTTGGCAAGGCGCTGTTCAGCCTCTGCAAAAATGGGCGGCACATCTCGGAAGCGTTGACCAAGCACCGCTAGCTCAAACGGCACCTGCTGCTCGCTTAGCGTGAACAGAACGCCAAAAAAATCCTCAGGATTTTTATCGTACTCCCAGCGATGATTCCACATGACACGCCGCGGGTTCGCATTCACTTGGGGGGCATTATCTACCGAGGCTATGGGTACCGGCAGCACCTTTGACCGCTGACGCATCTGCTCCAATGGCTTGGCAGCAGGCAGATTCTCCGGCATCTTTTTTAGAAACTGGCGCGCACCATCAAAAAATGAATCCCGATTATAGGCTGTGTTAAAGACTATCGTATCCGCTGCCAGCGCCGCATAGAGGTTGACCATTTTGGCCTCTACCTGAGGCATCTGCTCACTGGACACTGGGTAGGCAAACTGGTTTTCGTGAAAATACACAATTTTTCTAGCCTGCCCTAACTGGGGAAACAACCCTACGAGCGTAGCAAAGTCCACCATCGAGGTTGCCAGCACGACATCATAGGACTGGCTCAGGGTTTCATGCTCCTTCAGCCACCAGCTCAGCGGATTGCCGCGAATCCGCCACGAAAAGTGACGGGGAGGCAGGGTTAGTAACGTCCAAGAAAACTCATCAAGCGCAGTCATTAAACTTTGTGCCCAATAGCGGTGACTCACCGCCTCGTAGGCCGATAATAAAAGTACCCGCATTAAAATCCCTGTTGCTCAAGCTTTTGCGCCAACATCTCTAACACTTCAATTCCTTGCACATCGGTAGGCAACCAAGGCAACGTCGGGCGTGGTAAACGCTCAAATAGTTCATCAATACGCGTAAGGTAGGTGGCTTCCTGCTCCCGGCGCGCCTGAAGGAAGTCACCGTCTGCTTCTATAGGTATCAGGCGATTGATCAGTACGCCAGCAACCGGTATGTGCACCTCTTCAAGGGCTTTCACGGCACGATCAGTTTCTAAAATCGGCAGCCGCTCAGGTGTCATCACAAATAAAAAGCTACACGCCTTAGAATCTTCAATACGCCTTCTGGCTTGATGGAATAGGCGCCGCCGATCAATTAGCGTTTTGGCGACATCCCGGGTGCGCTCGTCCAGATCGTCTAACGGGTCTACCGTTGGGTCGTCAAAGGGTGTTGCAACATCGCGGCCCCGCTTGGGCGTTAAATGCTCAAGCACCTTACCCAGCTCTGCCGACTTGCGGTTATGCGCCAACAGCCCGTCTGTCCAGGCTGCCATCGCCTCCGGCAGCGTTAACAGGCGAAGGGTATGCCCAGTGGGGGCGGTATCGAAAATAATTAGGTCATAAGGCGCACTATCATCCACCATCAGCCGCGCTAACCGCTCAAGCAAAGCAGCCTCCTGGGTGCCTGGCGACTGTCGGGTAAGGCGCATTTGGCGCTCTAGCTCCTGCATCATTTCGGGCGCAGCATAACGGCGCATTTGTTTAACCACACGGGCCAGATGCGCCTCTACTTCGATGTCAGGATCGATCTCCATGGCATCCAAATTGGGCAATAAACGGCGCGGTATATCCGACAGTGCGCGATCAAACACATCGCCCAGGCTATGCGCTGGATCGGTGGATACCACTAGTACCCGTTTTCCACGTCTAGCAGCAAGCACTGCTAAGGAAGCGGCGACGGTGGTTTTACCCACGCCGCCTTTGCCACCTACCCAGAGCAGGCGACGGTTCAGTACTGCTTGCATAGTAATCCCCAAAATAGGTAGCTCAGTATACTGGTTGCTTAGCTGGTCGCTCTCAACAACAGCGGAAATGATCCAAGGGCGAGTGCTCCATCCCCATCCGTTTGTGCCAGTCGTGGAAGCGTTCCAGCAGCAGCGGCTGTAGCTCAAGGGTGTAGTAGCCAGCGGGGTTTTCAAGCCCCATCATTTCAGAGAATACCAGCAGCATGAATAGGTCATCTTCGTCACGCCGTGCCCGAGCAATAGCACCCCGATAGCGAGCGCTATAAACCTCTTCGGTAAAAAAACGGGCTTGGTCTAGCCAAGCCCGTAATTTATCGCGACGCGACGACGACCCAGATGATGGGTCATCGTGCATAACGTTACCTCTCTGTTAACTGATTAGCTCAATTTACGACTTGGTTAGTCACTCTGCGCCGCCATGTCCGCACGCGAGCGTTTCAGTGCAGACGCACACTCCATTGCCACCATAATGGCTGCAATCAATACCACGACATCCAGCACCAGTAGGAACATATTGCCCTGATTCCAGAAGGTACGCAGCTGGATAAGCAGTGCCAGAATGGTCATTACCAGCAGGAAGCAGAGCGGCGCCAGCGTGTACCACATTGGGCGTCTCATACGCACCAGCATCACGGTGATAACCAACAGCGTTAGTCCCGCCAATAGCTGGTTAGTGGTACCAAACAGAGGCCAAATGATCAGGCCGCCAGAGCCGTCGGCGCCACCAGCACCAAACGCTAGCAGTAAACAGCTACCTACTGCTAGACCGGTGGCAATGGCAGGTTTTTTCATCCACTGCTGATTATAAATATCGCCCCACTCTTGGAAAATATAGCGCTGCAAGCGCAGGCCAGTATCCATGGTAGTACCTGCGAACAGCGCAGCCATGACGGTTAACAGCGTCGCCGCCGTTGCTTCAGGCAGGCCAATACCGTTATGAATGATAAAGGCACCCCCTTCAACAAAGGCATTTACACCGCCCTGGCCGAAGGCACTGTACATCGCCTGCCAATCACCTAATGTGGCGAAACCTGCCGTGGCTGCAAGAATAGCCGCCAGCGCTAACATGCCTTCACCAACCGCCCCGAAGTAGCCGACAAAGCGAGCATCGGTCTCTCTATTAAGCTGTTTAGACGTTGTTCCCGAGGAAACCAATCCATGGAACCCAGAGATAGCGCCGCAGGCAATGGTCACGAATAGCAAGGGAATCAACGATGGCGTACCTGCCGGAACATCGCTGTTAAAGGCGGGAGCTACTAGCGTTGGGTTCAACAGTACCAACGCACCGTAAAGGATAATCAAGCCAATAAACAGCTGCAGACCATTGATGTAATCTCGCGGCTGAAGAAGCATCCACACGGGCAGCAGCGACGCAATAGCCGCGTAGCCAAATAGAATCAGAATCCACACCGCATTACCTGACATGCCGGCAACTTCTGCAGGCATCTGAACAGGAACCGAGGGCCCAATGCCGATTAATAGATAAAGCGCCGCCACACCAATAATGGAAACCACCGGTAGGCTAAGAATGCGGCGATAAATCAATTGGCCAATAATCAGGGCAACAATAATAGCTCCCCACACCGGCACCACTGCGCTAGAGAAGTTCATCATTAATCCAGCGATGACCACGGCAAACACAGCGTTGACCATCAGCAGTACTAGGAAAATCACGATCATAAAGATGCTTCGTGCCCGCTTACCTACAACGTCGCCGGTTAGCGCACCCACCGACTTGGCTTTATTGCGAACACTGGCCCAAATGGCACCAAAATCATGTATCCCAGCAAAGAAAATGGTACCCAGTACCACCCATAAAAAAGCGGGTGCCCAGCCCCAGATAACCGCAATAGCAGGCCCAACAATAGGCGCCGCACCGGCTACCGATGTAAAGTGGTGGCCCCACAGCACAAACCGATTGGTGGGTACGTAATCAACGCCATCTTCAAACTCATGGGCAGGGGTTTTAAAGTCAGGATCTAACTGGTAGATCTTTTCTGCAATGAACTTAGAGTATACAAAATACCCTAAGGCCATTGCCGCAAGGCCTACCACCAGCAGGACAATAGCACTCATGGGCGCAGCTCCTTTGGTAGTTTCTCGTTATTGTTGACAATATTCGTTAGCTCATTGCCACCTGACTATAGTGGTATCATCAAACGTGTAAGTCTATGAAGAAGCCCATCTCTTCTTTTAATTAATCCCAAAGTTGTACAAATACAAAGTTGTGTAAATACAACGTTTTGTAAATACAAAGTTGTAGAGCCGCCAGCAGCTCATAAAGGCTAATCTAAACGATAAAATACCTAGCCCATGAGAATCACATGCCGACCCTACTTCTGTTGTTATTGTGCGCATTGCTCCTTGGGGCGGCCACAGGCTACCTGTTTCGCTTTACTAAACGCGGCACCACTTCACGCCCATCAGGGCTTGCTTATATCGGTATTATAGGGGGTGTTACTGGTTTTATTATTTTTCAGCTACTCGTTAAAACAACAGGAGCACCGCTATGGCTTTTACCGCTGCTGGTTGTTTCTCAAGTATGGCTTTGGCTTGGTCCATTTGGCCCTAAGCGTCAAGCTGGATAAAGCATGATTAGCCCCATTTTGGGGCGCACACGTCGAAGGTCGTCTTGGCCCCGCCGCTGAGCCTACCTAAACTCCTTGGATAACCCACTACAATATGATCAGGGAGAGATACATGGCCAAAGTGCTTGTGGTCGATGACGAACCCAACATTTTGCTGTCGTTAGAGTTTCTAATGGAGCAAGCAGGTTTTGAAGTCGTCACCGCCGAAGATGGTGAACAGGCGTTGGAGCAGGTAAACAGCGCCTCACCTGATCTCTTGCTACTAGACATTAGCCTGCCGGGCATGAGCGGCTTTGATGTACTGGAGCGTCTGCGTGGTCAAGAAGCCACTGCCCAATTGCCGATTATTATGCTTACCGCCCACGGGCGTGATGTAGAACGCGAAAAGGGCATGGCCCTGGGCGCCGACGACTACATTACCAAACCCTTCTCAACTCAATCTTTAGTTGAAAAAGTTAAAGCCCTGTTAACTGAGGAGCAGCCATGACAAAAGGCGGGCTGCCTAAACGCCAACGCCTGATTGGCTTATGGCTTATTCTCAGCGGCATTAGCCTGCTTGGCGGCGCTATTTTTGCCGCTTGGCTAGATGCTCAACTTGCACCGACGGGCTTAACACGGCTGGCGTTGTGGCTGGGCAGCTTTTCCGGCGGCGCCACGATTTTTCTGGTGGGTTTACTCCTGGAACGCATGCTATTTACCCCACTTCGTCACCTTCAAGTGCAGCTGGCCCGCTTAGTCGCCAACCCCGACGCCCGGGATGAGCACCCGCCAGAAGGTTGGCTTAAAGCGCTAGCCCCCGACCTACGCCGCGTGCGTGAAAGTTGGCGTATTGACCGCAGCCGCCTTGCCACTGCCCATGCTGAAGGTGCAAGAAGCGCGGCGCGCATTCGCCAGGAACTTGAAACTCTTCTACAGGTTCTTGAAACGCCGCTGCTACTGTGTGACCACCATCGTCGACTGATGCTATTTAACCAAGCAGCCGAAGACTTTTTTGAAGGCAACACAGGACTAGGCTTAGGCAAACGGCTGGAAGCCCTGCTGCCCGTAGGCAGCCTACAGAATGCACTTAGCCAGTTGCCCAGCGATGGCTCGCCTAGAGAATTGCTCACCCCCTGTGATAATCGCTGGCTAAAAGTAATTCTGCGACGCGTACCCGGTAGCGACGGTGAAACTCTGCTGACCTTTAGCGATGCCACGGCGTCGTGGTCCAGCGAAATGGGCGTACGCGCAGAGCTAGCCAGCATGCTAACGCCGCTACGCCAGCACACCGCCAGCCTCACCAGTGCCGCTGATGCCCTGACTCAACTACGCCATCAAAACGATACAGATACGTCACTGCTGCGCCAGCGCTTCGAGCGGGTTATTCACGAAGAGGGCACTACGCTAGGTGACAACGTGGCCAAAATTGGCCAACTGCTGGATGATTTACAGCATCAGGGCGAGCGATTAACCCCGATGTGGTCGAACGACTTCTGGCAAGCCTTAGATGAACGCTTAGACCCAGAGCATCGACTAATCACGCCAGTAGGCATGCCCGCCTGGTTTAAAGGGGATGCCCCGGCACTCATCGCCCTGTTTGATTCACTGGTAAAGCAGCTAAGTGCTCACCTCCCCGACAGCGGCTTTGAGGGTGAAATATGCTTGGGCAATAAGCGGGTCTATCTAGACCTTATTTGGCAAGGCAAAGCGTTACCCGAACATGAACTCGCCGCATGGCAACATCAACCTATCGCCAGCCTACCGCTAACACCCAAAGTGGCCGATGTACTGCGCCAACACGCGAGCGATATCTGGAGCCTAGCCGATGATGATGGCTTACATGCTCGGCTGCGGATGCCTCTCCCCGCCATTGAGCGGGTAGGTGCCCCACGAGAGCCTGCCCCACCGCGACCTGAGTTTCACGACTTTGGTATCGCTGATCTGCCCCCTCCCGATGAAGCATTGGCCAACCGCTCGCTTCGCAGCTTAGACGTGGTTGCCTTTGATACTGAAACTACCGGGCTTGAACTACGCCGTGGCGATACGGTAATCAGCCTTGGGGCCTGCCGAGTGGTCAACGCACGTCTGCTAGCCAGCGATGTGTTTGACCAAAAGGTGGATCCCAAACGGCCTATTCCTCCAGCGAGTACCGCTATTCACGGCCTCACAGATGCCGATGTCGCCGGCGCGCCGCCGCTGGATATTGTACTTACCCATTTTCGCGACTACATCGGGGAGGCTGTGCTACTGGCCCATAACGCTGCCTTTGACCTTTTAGCCATTAGCCATAAAGGAGTCGCGTTTGATAACCCGGTGATCGACACTTTACTCATCTCTCGGGCGCTAGACGAAGCGCTAGACGGGCACGACCTGGATAGCCTTGCCAAGCGTTACGACCTAGCTTTCCCACCCGGTACCCGCCACACTGCATTAGGTGATGCCAGGGTCACCGCCGAGCTATGGCTAGCGCTGCTACCACGCTTGGAAGCCCGCGGCATTGATACGCTGGAGCAGCTGCTAACGCTGCAAGCCAATGCGTTTGACCGACAGGATGCTAGTGCCTCATGAAACCTACCGGTGCCCACTCGCGTAAAGTAGAGCGTTTAATGGCTTTAGTTGCCGTTACCCTGCTGCTGTTCTGCCCACCACTCATCATCATAGTGGACCGCTTGCCCTCGTTTAACGTGGGCTGGCTACCGCTTTATCTGTTTATCGCCTGGGCGGTGGTCATCGGTTTAACCGCTTGGCTAATGGAACATCGCGCGGGACGCTAACCATGCGTACAGACCCTATTATTCTCGGCACCGCGTTTGGCTATTTGGCGCTACTGTTTGTGGTAGCCGCCTGGGGCGATCGGCGCGCCGAACAGGGCCGCTCACTGATTGGCTCGCCCACGGTTTATGCGCTCTCTATTGCTGTGTACTGTACGGCCTGGACGTTCTACGGCAGCGTAGGCCGAGCGGCGGAACATGGCCCCAGCTTTTTACTGATCTACCTTGGCCCTACCCTGGCAATGCTGTTGGCCCCCTCGGTCATTCGCAAAATGGTTCGCATAGCGGCACGGCAGCGAATCACCTCCATTGCCGACTTTATCAGCGCCCGCTACGGTAAAAACACCACGCTCGGCGCCCTGGTAGCGCTAATGGCGCTAATTAGCATTACGCCTTACATTGCCTTGCAGTTAAAAGCCATCACCGTTAGCCATGCGGTATTGATCAACTATCCTCACACCGCCGACACCACCCTGGTCGATGAACGGTTTTGGATGGATAAATCTCTTTGGGTCGCGTTGGTATTGGCCGTTTTTATTATTCTATTCGGCACCCGCCACTTGGATGCCAGCGAGCGCCATGAAGGCATGGTGGCCGCTATCGCTTTAGAGTCCCTGGTGAAACTGGTGGCGTTTATGGCCGTTGGGATATTTGTGGTTTTCGTCATGTTTGAAGGACCGGCGGCACTATTTGCTGAAGTGGCTGCCACCCCTGCCCTGATGAACAGCATGAGTTTAGATAGCGTGCCGGGGGGAGCAACCGGCTGGGTCGGCATGCTAGCTCTCGCCTTTCTAGCTTTCTTAACACTGCCGCGCCAGTTCCAGGTATTGGTAGTAGAGAATGTCGATGAGCAACACTTGGCCCGGGCAAGCTGGCTATTCCCGCTTTATATGCTGCTAATTAACCTATTCGTGATCCCCATCGCCCTCGCAGGTCTTCTGCTGGGCGTAAGCGCAGGGGACCCTGACAGTTTTGTACTCACCCTGCCCCTTTCAGCAGGGTTAGAAGGCTTGCCACTGCTTGTTTTTATCGGCGGACTTTCTGCAGCCACAGGCATGGTAATTGTCGAAACCATTGCGCTCTCAACCATGGTGAGCAACCAGCTGGTTATGCCGTTGCTCTTGCGCTCCAAGCGACTTCATTTGAGCACCAAAGGGGAACTTGCCGGCTGGCTACTGGGTATTCGACGTATCGCCATCGTGCTTATTCTGCTGCTTGGGTATCTCTACCATGCACTGATCGGCGACTCCTACAGCTTAGTCACTATTGGTCTAGTGTCATTTGCAGGTGCGGCTCAGTTTGCCCCTGCGTTATTGATAGGCCTTTACTGGCGTGGCGCCACGCGCCAAGGGGCTACTCTTGGTTTAATCGCCGGTTTTCTCGTGTGGTGTTACACCCTTTTGCTGCCAGGCTTTGCTCAGTCAGGCTGGCTAAGCGCTACGCTATTAACCGAAGGGCCATGGGGCATTGCCTGGCTTATACCTTACAGCCTGTTTGGGCTGGAAAACTGGGATATTTACAGCCACTCGTTGCTGTGGAGCATGCTCGCCAACGTGGGGCTTCTGGTGGGTGTTTCTCTATTTACCCGCCCCTCCCCCTTAGAACAGACCCAAGCAGCGCTATTCACTGAGGCGATGCACCCCAATTTACAAACCACCTCGCTGTGGCGTGGGCAAACCACTCAAGGGGCGTTAAAAGAGTTACTGGTTCGCTATTTAGGCGAGCAAACCACCCAGCGAGTATTCCGCCACAGCGGCAACAAACTCCTCTTTGCGCCTGATGAGACTGCCCCGCCCGAGTTAATTACCCGGGCAGAGCAGGCCCTTGCAGGGGCTCTTGGCAGTGCATCAGCACGGGTTTTGATCAACTCAGTGGTACGCGGTGAAGCGTTGGATATCGAATCTGTTCTGAGGATTCTCGACACCACTTCTCAAACCATTGAGTACAACCGGCGACTGGAACAGAAATCCCAAGAGTTAGCGCAAATTGGCGAAGAGCTGCGCAGCGCTAACGAGCGGCTGCGCGAACTGGACCGGTTAAAAGATGAATTTGTAGCCATGGTCAGCCACGAGCTGCGAACACCGTTAACGTCTATCCGCGCTTTTGCTGAAATCTTACGCGATAGTGACCAACTGCCCGACGAGAAGCGCAAGCATTTTCTTGGTGTTATCGTTCACGAGAGCCAGCGGTTATCCCGCTTGATTGAAGAGATATTAGACTTGGCTCGCCTTGAGAGCGGTCGCTTAACACTGAACCCAGAGCCTCTTGATTTAGCGGCGCTGGCCCGCCACAGCATTAATGCAATTGCCCATCTGCATGAAGAGCACGGCATCGTTTTAGACGTTTCGATTGAGGCCGACCCCGCAATAGTGATTGGCGACCACGACCGGTTAGAACAGGTGATTATTAACCTGTTAGATAATGCGGGTAAATTCGCCGACCGCCAACATCCCAAGGTACGCTTGGCACTCTACCACCACCGCCGACATTTCCGCTTAAGCGTTGAGGATAATGGCCCGGGTATTGGCATCGAGGAGCGAGAGCGAGTATTTGAGAAATTCCACCAAATACAACGAGATGGCGAACTCCCGAAAGGTAGGCCCAAAGGTAGTGGCTTAGGCTTACCCATTAGCCGAGGTATTATCGCTCATCTTGGCGGGCGGCTCTGGGTTGAGGACGCTAAACAGCTAGGCGGTGCTTGTTTAACACTGGAATTACCCGCCGCCCCAGTTAATGACTAGCTATAGCCTAGTAAATTACTAATCTCTGCTGGCTTTACTTACTTAAATTAAGTTATTCTTTGCTCTGGACTTACGCAGTAGCCTAAAGACGCATTCCATGGATCCGTGAATGAGCAAAAATCTTACTTCTAACCATTCAGACTCACTTTCAAAATATACGATCGCCATCCAGCCTATCGTGGATGCACAGCTCCATCACATAGCCGATGAGCTCCTTTACCGTGCTAATAATTCCATTGAGTCTGCCACCGTCATTGACGATGTACAAGCTACCGCTCGAGCCTGCGCTGTAGCCGTTTACGAAATTGGACTAGATGATTTATGCGGCCCAAGAAGCTTATTTATCAACGCTTCAGAAGGCTGGTTAATAAATCCAGACCTTACAGGCCTACCTAGCCAGCGTGTCGTAATTGAAATTTTGGAAAATACACCGGCCACTAAAGAAGTACTATATGCTTTAAAAAATCTTAAACAGCTGGGCTACAAGCTTGCCTTAGATGACTTTGTCCTGGATAGCCAGAATCAAGCCTTTTTACCCTTTTGCGATATTATCAAATTCGATATTTCCAACAAAATTCCTGAGAAACTGGTTAAAAAGCTAATTGAGGATGGGTTTACACTGCTGGCAGAGAGAGTAGAAACACAGGAAGATTTTGACTATTGTAAGCTGTTAGGTTTTTCTCTCTTCCAAGGCTATTTTTACGAACGACCAAAGAGTCAAGTCTCTAGTTTGGCGCGACGTTCTGCTTCTCAGGCGAATCAGCTGCAACTTCTGGCTATTTTATATCGTGACAATGTAAAACTCTCCGATATTAGCTCTTTAATAGCGAGAGACCCTTATCTTCTACACGCAATTTTCAAGCGCGCTAACTCGGCAGCTAAGGGTACGCGACAGATTCAAACAAAACTAATTGACTGTCTACAAATTATTGGGCTTCGAGAATTACGCACCCTCGTTGCCATCGTTATGCTTGCTGCTAACAGTCCTGCTAGTAAGTTAAATCTTATAAAGGGGCTAACTCGTGCTTTTGCTTGTGAAATCATGGCCGACCACCGAAATATTGATGATCAAGAAGGCTTTATCACCGGGCTGTTTTCGCTGATGCCTACTATTCTCGACGTAAGCGAAGAAGTGGTTTCAAGAGAAATAAAGCTAGGTAAGACTATAGAAGAAGCGATAAATAAGCGCTCTGGCTCATTGGGTCAGTTACTTGATGATGTAGAGTCCGCAGAAAAACAACTCTCACCGCTAGACTTTCCAGACAACATCATGATTCAAGCAGCAGCAAAAGCACGCGCGTTAGTAGATTGCCATACTGGCTAGGTCAGGCTCGATAAAGAAACGCACCATCAGCTAAAAGAAGTATTTTTGGCTAAGGCAACAAGTCGTTTGACCTGCTGGAGATCAAACTTCAACAGCAACTTCTCATCCTCACGTAAGCGGCGAAGATCAACCCAGCCATCTGCAGCCTGGCCGCGTGATATGTCATAACGCTGCTGATCCAGCAGGCACTGTTGAAAACGCTCAAAAGCTGCTATCAGCAAGTCTGATTGCTCTAAACTCAAGGTATCAGTTGCATGGCTAAGCGCGACCAAGCGCTCCCGGGTGCCTATTTCCTGCCGCCGATGCCTTACGCTGAGCAAGCGCACAGCGCTGATCAATGGAAGTAATCCCTGCCGTTTAAGATTAATGGCATGACGGTGGGGTGCCTCCGAGCTTGGGCTAGCCGCAACGCGTCCGAAACGGTCTAAAGCAACCGGCAGCTCATCAAGCAATACCGACATTTCATCCATAAACAGCGATGCTTGGGGAAGCGTTTTAGCAACACTCTCCGCCAACTGCTCAGCAAGGGCTGAGTTGCCTGCCACTGGCGTAAAATCAAGCAAAATATTGGTTTGCTGAACGCGTTTAACACGCCGATCAGCGCTCCATATCTCCAGTTGCAAGCGCCACTCGCTGATCCGTTTTCGCCACATCGGCCAGCGAGCCATTATATGCCCTCGACACAGAGGTATCCCCGCCTCATCAAGACGCTGGGTGAAGCGCTCACCCAGGGCTTGAAAGTAGCCATCGATTTCCACATGGCGGGCATCCGGATAGTCATCAATGATTAACGCATTATCCTGGTCTGGGCTGAGGAGGCTTTCATACCGGGCAGCTGACCCTAACATTACCACGCAGTAATCAACGGGAGGCTCTCCCCACCCCTGGGCATGCATTTCATTGAGCGATAGCGCTATTGCCTGACGGTAAAGCCACGCATTATGGTCGCCAATAATCTGACTAATGCGCCATGCGGGAATGTCATAGCGCACCAGCGCCTCAACGAGTGGCAGTTGACAGGCATGGGAATCCGCCAACGTAAGGTGTGGCGCAAAGAGTCTGGAAAAAATGTCGTCTAACGGCGCCGTGATAGCCGACCTGTTTAGCTGGCCATCTTTATCTATTAAGGAGCGCCATGGCGAGGCTTGATATACAACACGCATTCGCCGCTCCTTGGTTTAATGAGTGGCTCTATGGGTTATTTAAGCGAGGGTATGGCTTGGCTAATCAGTTTTGCTCTTTTTGCCGAGGATCGGGGGCAAACATTGCCTCGCCTACTTCATCAATATAGCGCTGCGCTTTAGTGATCATCATCGCGTCGCAGGCTTCACGACCGGGAAGCATATCTGAACGCTCAAATCGATGCTCTTGAGTAACGCCCGCGCTATCTAGCCTGCGAATCCAGCCACTAACCCGGTATTGCCCGCTTTGGTTATCAGGCTGGGAGACAATTAAATACTCTTTGTACTCTACTGGCTCGGCAGCGTTTGCGCTGCTCTCTTCAGCGCCTTGGCCACCGCCCCCAAAAAGGCCTGAAAGTAGTTTTTTAAGCATAGGTAGTTCCCCTGCAATAAAAACGGCCAGCTTGGCGCTGGCCGCTTAACGCATTGTTAACTCTGCTGACGCCCTTTACCAGCGGCAATACGTAAACGCAGCGCATTCAGCTTGATAAAGCCTTCCGCGTCTTTTTGATTGTAAGCACCCGCATCATCTTCAAACGTCGCGATAGACTCATCAAACAGCGACTGCTCGGACTTACGGCCCACCACAATGGCGTTGCCTTTGTAGAGCTTCATACGCACAACGCCACAAACGTTCTTCTGAGTCTCGTCGATAGCCGCTTGCAGCATGCGACGCTCTGGGCTCCACCAGTAACCGTTGTAGATGACTTCTGCGTATTTAGGCATCAGTTGATCTTTCAGATGCGCTTCTTCGCGATCGAGAGTCAGCGACTCAATCGCACGGTGGGCGCGCAGCATAATCGTGCCCCCTGGCGTTTCGTAGCAGCCGCGAGACTTCATGCCCACATAGCGGTTTTCAACAATGTCTAAACGGCCAATTCCGTTGTCACCGCCAAGCTTGTTAAGTTTTTCGAGCACTTCATGCGCTTTCAATGGCTCACCATCGATGGCAACAATGTCACCTTTCTCGAAGGTAAGCTCCACATAGGTGGGCTGCTCCGGCGCGGCTTCTGGAGAAACGCTCCAGCGCCACATATCTTCTTCTGCTTCTGCCCACGGATCTTCCAAAATGCCGCCCTCGTAGGAGATGTGCAGCAGGTTGGCATCCATGGAGTACGGCGATTTTTTCTTTTTATTAGAAAAATCGACCGGAATGTTGCGTTCTTCGCAGTAGGCCATCAGCTTCTCGCGAGAAGTGAGATCCCACTCGCGCCACGGTGCAATAACTTTAACACCCGGTTTCAGCGCGTAACCGCCCAGCTCAAAACGCACTTGGTCGTTGCCTTTGCCCGTCGCGCCATGGGAAATAGCATCGGCACCGGTTTCATTGGCAATTTCGATTAAGCGCTTGGCAATCAGCGGGCGGGCGATGGAGGTACCCAGCAGGTACTCACCTTCATAAATAGTATTAGCGCGGAACATAGGGAAGACATAGTCCCGCACGAACTCTTCACGAAGGTCTTCTATGTAGATCTCTTTAACGCCCAGCGCTTCCGCTTTCGCACGGGCGGGTTCAACTTCTTCGCCCTGACCGATGTCGGCTGTAAAGGTCACTACTTCGCAGTTGTAGGTCTCTTGCAACCACTTAACGATTACGGATGTGTCCAGGCCGCCTGAATACGCCAGCACAACCTTTTTGACATCGGACATTCTTTACTCCTTGTGTAGGGAAAGCAGTTCACCAAAATATATAGCGCGGCACGCCATGTGCTAACAAAAACCTGTTACCACACTCTATTAGTATAGCGCTCTCAATGCTCAGCGAATACCGTCAACGACGCCTTGGGGATAAAGCTGCTAGAATCACACCATTCATTGCGGTGGCTTGCTGCACACCCTGACCGATTACTCGCTTTACTAAGGAGAGCTGCATGAGCGAGGCAATTGCCCGCGAATTAATGGCCCAACGTTTTCGCAGTTACCTGCCGGTTGTCATTGATTTAGAAACGGGTGGTTTTAATGCCCAAAACGACGCCGTACTTGAGATTGCAGCCGTTACGCTCACCATGGACCCAGAGGGTAACTTATTACCCGATGCCACCTACGCTTATCATATTCACCCTTTCGAAGGGGCGAACGTTGAACAGTCTGCGTTAGATTTTACCGGCATCAACCTGGACGACCCACTGCGACGCCAAGTGGCGCTCACGGAGTCAGAGGCGCTAGGGGAGCTTTTTCGCCCTATTCGCAAAGCCATTAAAGCCCACGGCTGTTCACGTGCCATCTTGGTGGGGCATAACGCGGCATTTGATCATAGCTTTTTAAATGCGGCGGCTAATCGCTGTGATGTAAAGCGAAACCCGTTTCATCCGTTCTCAAGCTTTGATACGGCAACGCTCGCTGGCTTCGTGTACGGCCAAACCGTGCTTGCCCGGGCATGTCGCGCTGCGGGTATCGATTTCGATAATAAAGCGGCTCACTCTGCTCGTTACGATACTGAACGCACCGCGGAGCTCTTTTGCGCGATGGTTAACCGCTATAAAGATTTAGGCGGTTGGCAGCTCGCCCAACAGGAGCAAGAGCTGGACATCGGCGAGTAGCCAGCCTAATGCAGCCCCTGCCGCTTTACGCTAAACTTTCGCCGTTTGCTATAAATTTCCCAGGGAATGCCACGGCATTTTTCCTGGGCATATTTAATTATTTTAGTCATCAAGCACGTTCTAGAGCGTGTTCCAACTATCTGTTTTTAGGAGATGAGACGTTTCCATGGCTCAGCATAATGCCTTTTACGCCCAATCCGGTGGCGTTACCGCCGTCATCAATGCCAGCGCCTGCGGCGTTATCCAAGCATGTCGGCAAGCCCCCGAGCAAATTGGTAAGGTGTACGCCGGTCATAACGGCATTATCGGTGCCTTGACGGAAGATCTCATCGACGTGTCCCAGGAGAGCGATGAAGCTATTGCTGCTCTGCGCCACACGCCGGGCGGTGCTTTTGGTTCATGCCGCTACAAACTCAAAGACATTGATACACACCGCGCCCAGTACGAACGCTTAATTGAAGTCTTTAAAGCCCACGATATTCGTTACTTTTTTTATAATGGCGGTGGCGATAGCGCGGATACGTGCTTAAAAGTTTCGCAGCTGTCTGAAAAGCTGGGTTACCCCCTCACCGCTATTCACGTTCCTAAAACAGTGGATAACGACCTGCCCATTACTGATAACAGCCCGGGTTTTGGTAGCGTTGCTAAGTACATCGCCACCTCTACACAGGAAGCATCACTGGATGTCGCTTCTATGTGTGCAACGTCCACCAAAATTTTTGTACTGGAAGTCATGGGGCGGCACGCAGGCTGGATTGCTGCCGCTGGCGGCTTGGCGGGAGAAGGTGAAGGCGAGCCGCCCCACCTGATTATCTTCCCGGAGATTGCGTTCAACCGAAGTGCTGTTATGGCGCGGGTAGAAGAGAGTGTCACCAAGTATGGTTACTGCGTGATTGTGGTATCGGAAGGCGCTCGTTACGAAGACGGCACTTTCCTTGCCGATGCCGGCAATACCGATGCCTTTGGCCACCGTCAACTTGGCGGTGTTGCACCAACGTTAGCCGGTATGATCAAGCAGGACTTGGGCTATAAATACCACTGGGCGGTTGCCGACTACCTGCAGCGTGCGGCGCGCCACCTAGCCTCTAAGACTGATGTCGAGCAGGCGTATGCGGTGGGCCGCGAAGCCGTCACCCTGGCGCTAGCAGGTAAAAACTCTATGATGCCGGCCATTCGTCGCATCTCCCAAGAGCCTTACCAGTGGGATGTGATCTCTGCTCCCTTGGCGCAAATCGCCAATCAAGAGAAATTCATGCCGCGAGACTACATCAGCGAAAATGGCTTTGAGATCACTAAAGCGTGCCGCGACTACCTATCACCACTGATTCAAGGGGAAGACTTCCCACCCTTTGAAAATGGCCTACCAAAAGTCGCTAAGTTGAAGCTTGCGAAGGTCGAGCAAAAACTGCCTCCTTTCACTCTTTAAGCGCTTTTGGTTTGTGACGAGCAATTTGTGACGAGCAATATAAAAGGGGCGGTGCCGTAAAAGCATCGCCCCTTTTTTATACTTATGTATGCTTAGCGCTTTTTTAAAGTAACTTACCTTAGCAACCAAGACAGCACGAGCAGTAGCAGCAGAATACCCGCCACGCCTTGCCAAAACCGCCGCGGTTCTTGGCGCGCTTCCTGTTTCGCTGGTTGCCGCCCTAACGGCACGCGTAACGCATGAAGAAACTCTGACATTCGCCTAAACCGCAGTGATCGCTGTGGATCCAATGCCCTGCGCAGGGCTTCGTCAAGGTCGTGGGTTATCTCAGGGTTCGTCGTGCGCGCGCTACGGTAGCTCAGCTCTTCAAGATCCGTATGGCTACGCAGACGGTTGGGTGTCAAAACATAAGGCAACGCGCCAGTTAACAGCCAGTAAACGGTGGAGGCCAACGAATATTGGTCGCTGCGCCGCCCTACGCTATCACCCAGAGCATACTCCGGGGCCGTGTGTTCATTAAAGCCAATTTGGCGCAGTAGCTCACCTGAATTGCGATGCCCATCGACTTCGCGCATGTGGCAAGCACTAAAATCAGCCAACACCAGTTTGCCGTGGGTATCGATCAAAATATTATCAGGGGTGATTTGCTGATGAATAATGTCCCGATGGTGCAGTGCCTGCACTGCTTTCCCCAGCTGATTGGCGATATCTAACCGCTGTATTAGGCTCGCCTGAGGATGACGCTCAGACCACTGGCGCAGCGTTTCGCTTTCTACATACTGCATTAGATAGTAGAGATAGCGGCGTGGGCGAGAGGGTTCAACCACCTTCACCACGAAGGGTGACTTGACCCGTTCAACCACCCATTGTTGAAGTAAAAAATGCTCCAGATAGGCATTGCGCAAGGAAAGCTCTGGACTTGGCGCTTTCATCACCATGTCGCGCTCTGATTGAATATCACGCACACGATACACTCTAGATTGGGCGTTACGCGAGAGCACGGCTTGCACTTCAAAACCATCAAGCCGCTCGCCTACCGATAGCTCCGGCGGTATGGGTAAATCACCGTAAATTAAGCTAGGGTGATCATCAGCCTCCTCTGGCAACTCATCAATCCGTAGCAGCTGAAAGCAGAATTGATCTCCACCATACCCTCGCTCCTGAGCACGCTGTTTCGCTTCGCTGGCGAGACGTTCGCAGGCAGCGTCTAAATCACTCGCATCCTGGCGAATTAGGCGGACATAGTCAGAAGGCAGCAGCGTCCCCCTAACGCCTTGAGTGGTAAATACAAACAGGTCCCCCTGCTTCAGTGCCAGCTGGGTGTAATCAATATCTACACTGCCATCCATCCCCAGCGCCCGTGAAGGGTAGCGATAACCGCCTATATCCGTTACGTGGTCACGGGTCAGTTGCTCAAACTCAGCGCCACGCAGCCGGAACACCAGCGTATCGCCCATGTGAAATAGCTCCGCTTCGCGCCCTCGAAACACGATAGCAGATAGCGAAGAAACAAAACTGCCCTCTTTTACATGCTGGCTTTGGCTGTAGAACCAGCCATTTAACGCTCGTAGCACACGCGTAGCAGAGGTTTTGGTATCCCAATGGTCTGGGGTGGAGTAATAGTCGGCTAGAAAGCCACGTACACTGAGATCCCCGGCTTGCTTTGCCATGGTGTTACGCGAGATTGAGTCACTAATCACCGCGCAGCCGCCTTTAACGTTCAGGAGGGGTTGTTCAGGCAAACGTACCGACATAGAGCTGCGGTGCTGTCGCCCATCCGGAGCGACAAAGGCTTGTCCATAACTGATTAGCAACTGGGCGTGCGCCAACTCGTCCTCCTAGGCTTGCCTCTTGATGGGAAACACCCAGGGCCTATGATACACGCTGGCGGCGTGAAACGATGCCCACCAAACGTCGCTATCCCTATAAAAACAGGCACATTTAGGGTGCTTATAAAATTAGTCGATTGCACACACCTATGTCGCATTGGTAATCCAGCAGTCATCTTCGTATAATTCTTCGCAATTAATGCAATGCACCAACGCACTTACTGCTTAGTCACTGCTCTACATAAGCCAAGGAACCAACGATGAACTTCGATAATATCCCCGCCGGAAAAGATCTGCCCAACGACATTTACGTGGCAATTGAAATTCCTGCCAACCATGCGCCGATTAAATATGAAATTGATAAAGACATGGGCGCCCTTCTCGTTGACCGTTTCATGGCCACCCCTATGTTCTACCCGGCCAACTACGGCTTTATTCCCCACACCTTGGCTGACGATGGCGACGCGCTGGATGCACTGGTCGTCACTCCTCACCCAGTTGCGCCTGGCAGCATTATTCGTGCGCGCCCCATCGGCATCTTGAACATGACCGATGAAGCGGGTGAAGACGCCAAGCTCGTCTGTGTACCGCACCCGAAACTCAGCACGCTGTACGATGACGTTCAAGAGGTCACAGACCTTCCTGAGCTGCTGCGCCAGCAGATTGCACACTTCTTCGAGAACTACAAAGACCTCGAAAAAGGCAAGTGGGTTAAAGTTGAGTCTTGGGAAGGCGTTGAGGCTGCACGCAAAGCGATTGAAAAAGCCGCAGCGGCCTACCACAAAGCCTAACGGTTGGGTTAGTTACGCAAAAAGGCTGCCCTCGGGGCAGCCTTTTTGCGTTTAGGTCTTTTTTGTATTTAAAACAATGCATTCGTGGATTAACTCAGTGTGAAGTACCGCGTCACGACACCGCAGCGGCTACGCTGGCGCTGAGAGGTGCGATATGCTGCGTCTCAGATACCCCGTAAAGACTGCGCAAGGATATATCGTGTTACCCATCAAACGTTTTAGCCTGTTTTTTTTGCTCTGCTGGCTCCCTGTGCTGGCTCAGGCGCAGTGGTTTTCCTCTTCCAGCAACCAGAGTGACTTTTTACCTGTCTTAGAGGCATTTCAACCCACTGCCTGGCATGACGGTGAGTCGCTTTTTATTGGCGTAGATATTGCTGATGAGTACTACCTCTATCGCCACCAACTGGCAGTTACCAGCCTAAATAGTAGCGTTGACTTAGAAGAGCCCCTAATACCCGACGGCACCTTTACCAATGATGAGTTCATGGGTGACGTGTATATCTTTCGCGACAACTTGGTATTTGAGGCTCCGTTTTCAGCGCCCTATAGCGGCCCCATTGATATTGAGCTTACCTTTCAAGGCTGTGCAGACGCAGGCCTATGCTACCCGCCTGAACGCATAACCCTTGGAGCGAACGAAACGTCGCCACCTCCTAGGTTTGCTGACTGGGAGACAGACCCCACGTCACAAACAACCCCCTCCGGGGAGCAGCGCACTGCTAACGACAACACCAGCTTCAGTGCTCCACAGAGTCAGGACAGTCGTTTTAGCGCTCTGATTAGCGAGGCTAGCCTACCACTTGCGCTTGGCCTCTTTTTCCTCGCCGGCATTGGGCTTACCTTTACTCCCTGCGTCCTGCCAATGATCCCTATTTTGTCATCCATTGTGGTGGGCCAAAATCCCACTAAACCCCGTGCCTTCGCCCTGTCCGCCAGCTATGTACTGGGCATGGCGTCTACCTATGCCGTGGTAGGCATCTTGATGGGGTTATTCGGCGCGGGGCTTAATCTTCAAGCCCACTTGCAGTCCGCGCCCGTACTGATCACGTTCGCACTGCTGTTTACGCTATTTGCACTGGCTATGTTTGGTGCCTTTAATTTACGCGTTTCCCCCCGCTTAGCCAGCCGGGTAGATGCTTGGCAAGCCCGCGCACAACAGAGTGGGCCTGCGGGATTAGCGTTGGCAGGTGCACTATCGGTGCTGGTGGTTTCTCCCTGTGTAACCGCACCTTTAGCGGGCGCACTGGTGTTTATTTCTACTACCGGCGATGCGCTGATGGGGGGCGCCGTTTTATTTGCGCTTGGCATGGGCATGGGGGTTCCTCTCCTGCTGGTAGGCACCTTTGGCACCACCTTGCTGCCCCGCACCGGCGCCTGGATGAACGGCGTAAAAATCGCCTTTGGGCTGCTGATGCTGGGTGTCGCTATCTGGATGATTGAGCGGTTAGTGGCACCCTCTGTTGCACTGCTACTCTGGGCAGGGCTGGCCATTGGCAGCGCACTAGCGCTGGGCGCACTCAACATTAACCAACCCCTTGGCTGGTCTCGGGCACGCCAAACCTTAGGCCTTATGCTGCTTGCTTGGGGCGTTGCGCTGGTGTTTGGCGCGGCCCAAGGTGGCAGCAACCCGCTTCGCCCACTGACGGTTTCAGGCGGACAATCTGAGGCCACGTCTCAGGCACACTCATTTCAAACAGTCGACTCCCTGAGCGACCTAGAGATGGCCGTTGCCCAAGCAGAGCGTAACCAGCGCCCGGCCTTTGTCCACTTCACTGCAGACTGGTGTATATCCTGCAAACTGATGGAGCGCGAGGTTTACCCCCACCCAGACGTAAGCGCCGCATTGAACGATTTTCAACTTGTAGCGGTCGATGTGACCAACACGGATGCTCAAAGCCGAGAGTTGCTTAACAGCTTCAACCTTTTTGGCCCACCTAGCTTGCTATTTTTTGCTGAAGGAGAGGAAATTCGCGATGCGCGCATTCAAGGTGAAGTCAATGCTGAACAACTTGCACAACACCTAGAGTCGTTTAAGCGTTGGCAGCAGGGGTGAGTACGAAAACTAGCCCTTTAACCGCCCCTTTTATGCCGTTGTGTCGCGATTGTCGTCAAACAGTTGTTTAATTTCCTAAGAACGAGCATATCTAGACCACCACTGGACATGCTCGCACTTTTTCGGCAAACTCCGCACCCATATTAGCTAAAAAACGCATCTTTTACGGCTGAGCAACGGGTAACGTTCACCATCGTGCAGCGTTCTCTTCATTTTTAATTCTGGTTTACTGCGCTCTCTCAGGCGCCACGGTATGGGCAACTCTTTTTGCTTGCCTATCCTGTAGAAACCTTTAACACCGATTGGGGCTACTATATGGATATTCGTAAAGTTAAGAAATTGATTGAGTTACTCGAAGAGTCCAACATCAGCGAGATTGAAATTCAGGAAGGCGAAGAGTCCGTTCGCATCAGCCGCCACCCGAACGGGGCAACTTGGCAGCCCCAGCCAATGCCCCAATACGCCCAGCAATCCCCCTACCAACAGGCACCCACCGCCAGCGCTGCGCCAGTAGCGGCTGAGCCCCAGGAATCCAGCTATCGCGGTGAAGCTGTTCATTCACCCATGGTGGGCACCTTCTACCGTAGCCCGGCCCCGGGTGCAAAAGCCTTTGTAGAAGTAGGCGACACTGTGAAGCAAGGTGATACGGTATGTATCATTGAAGCGATGAAAATGATGAACCAAATCGAAGCTGACCGCGATGGTGTGATTGAGGCCATCCTTGTGGAAGACGGCGAACCGGTGGAATTCGATCAACCTATGATCGTCATCGCTTAATCTTTCATATCAACACGGGTGGATTCTCCCATGCTGGACAAGGTACTTATCGCGAACCGCGGCGAGATTGCCCTACGTATTCTTCGGGCTTGTAAAGAGCTAGGGATCAAAACCGTTGCGGTACACTCAAAAGCTGACCGTGAATTAATGCACGTCCGGCTTGCTGATGAAGCAGTGTGTATTGGCCCCGCTCCCTCAGCGCAATCTTATTTGAATATTCCGGCGTTGATTAGCGCTGCAGAAGTCACCGATTCAACCGCCATTCACCCGGGCTATGGCTTTCTCTCGGAAAATGCCAACTTTGCTGAACAGGTAGAACGCTCTGGCTTTACCTTTATTGGCCCGCGCGCTGAAACGATCCGCCTCATGGGTGACAAAGTTAGCGCTATTCAGTCGATGAAAGAAGCCGGCGTTCCCACAGTGCCCGGCTCAGACGGTCCCCTAGGCGACGATGACGCCACCAATTTAGCCACGGCACGTAGAATTGGCTATCCGGTAATCATCAAAGCAGCTTCGGGTGGCGGCGGTCGCGGCATGCGCGTAGTGCATACCGAAGGCCATTTGCTATCAGCCATTACGGTAACCCGCACAGAAGCACACGCCGCCTTTGGCGACGGCACGGTCTACATGGAAAAATTCCTTGAAAAGCCGCGCCATGTTGAAGTTCAAGTGCTTGCTGATGGCCAGGGTAACGCGATTCATCTTTATGACCGCGACTGCTCGCTACAGCGTCGTCACCAAAAAGTATTGGAAGAAGCCCCAGCGCCCGGACTTGATCCTGAAGCCCGCGCCCAGGTGCTTGAAGCGTGCCGCCAAGCGTGTATCAAGATTAATTACCGCGGCGCAGGCACCTTTGAATTCTTATACGAAGGTGGCGAGTATTTCTTCATTGAGATGAACACTCGCGTTCAGGTAGAGCACCCGGTGACCGAGATGGTGACCGGCGTGGATATCGTCAAAGAGCAGCTGCGTATTGCTTCTGGCTTGCCACTTTCAATCCGCCAGGAAGATGTGAAGCTTTCCGGTCACTCCTTTGAGTGTCGGATTAATGCTGAAGACTCGCGCACCTTTATGCCTTCACCGGGTAAAGTAACGCTGTATCACTCTCCCGGCGGTCTTGGCGTTCGAATGGACTCGCACATCTACACCGGCTACACCGTACCTCCTCACTATGATTCACTGATCGGCAAGCTGATCACATGGGGAGAAGATCGCGAAATCGCCTTAACGCGGATGCGTAATGCACTCGACGAACTATTGGTCGAAGGTATTAAAACCAACATCGACCTGCAGAAAGACCTCGTCCGTGACAGCTACTTCCGCCAAGGCGGTGTCAACATCCACTACCTTGAGAAGAAGCTCAGCAGCTAACACAACCCAAGACACTGGCAACATCTAGGCCGGTAGCACTAGGTACGTACTGCTAAGCGGGGTGGCTAAAGCCACCCCGTTGCTGTTTATAACGTTCTAACATTTCTCAACGAATTGCTATTCCATGCAGCGGAGATCCCCATGCCCTGGCTTCAACTCAAAGCTCACGTCGCCCCCGAGCAAGCGGACCTGCTCGAAGAGCTACTGCTAGCAGAAGGCGCCACCGCCATCGGCCTACAAGATGCCCATGACAACCCTGTTTTCGAGCCTGAAAGAGGCACAACACCGCTGTGGCAGGACACAATATTAACCGGCCTATACGACGATCTAGAAGGCATTCACGAAATGTTAGGGCGAATTGAGGCAGCATGGGCAGAGCAATTGCCCAGCGACCCCTGCCCCATGATCGAATATGAGCTGCTTGCTGACCGGGACTGGGAAAGAGAGTGGATGGATGACTTCACTCCATTGAAAATGGGTGAGCGACTCTGGATTGTCCCTAGCTGGCATGAGCCGCCAGAAGCCGACGCCGTCAACCTGATTCTAGATCCCGGACTCGCCTTCGGCACCGGCACTCACCCCACCACAGCACTCTGCCTGGAATGGCTGGACAGCCTAGCCGTTGCCGGACAGCTACACGATAAAAGGGTACTGGATGTGGGCTGCGGCTCAGGAATACTTGCGATTGCAGCGCTAAAATTAGGCGCCGTCCATGCCGATGCCACTGACATCGACCCCCAGGCACTTCAAGCGAGCCGGGATAATGCCGAACGCAACCACATCAATGATCAGCAACTAGCGCTTTACTACCCCGAACAGTTAACGGACGGCCCCTATCCCGTTGTTACTGCTAACATACTGGCAGGCCCTCTAGTTGAGCTATCTCCAATGATTGCTGGCCACGTTGCCCCAGGCGGGCATCTTGCCCTATCCGGCATTTTAGCTAACCAAGCCAACGACGTGCTAGAAGCCTACCAAGCTCAAGGACTCATCATGGAAGAGCCGATTATTCGTGAAGGCTGGGTACGCTTATCTGGGATGCGACCGGCTTAATCGCGCTTTCGGCCTTCACCCCATCGCCGAGTAGGCGTATCATACGCCCCCTTGAAACGCCTACCCGTCGATTTCATGCAGGCCCACAACGCAGCACTATGACTCTACTGACGACTCACCCCCCGAAGATTGGGCCTTACCAGATGCCTAATCAGGTAATACTGGCGCCCATGGCAGGCGTTACCGACCGTCCCTTTCGACAGCTTTGCCGGCGGCTTGGTGCTGGTTGGGTAGTGGGCGAGATGGTCACCGCCGACCCATCGCTGTGGCATACCCGTAAGTCTCAGCTGCGTATGGATCACCAGGGCGAACCAGCCCCGCGTGTGGTGCAGATTGCCGGCGGCGATGCTGACATGCTTGCCCATGCGGCGCGACTCAACGCTGAACTAGGCGCGCAGGTGATTGATATCAACATGGGCTGCCCAGCAAAAAAGGTCTGCAACAAAGCAGCGGGTTCTGCCCTGATGCGAGATGAAGCGCTGGTGGCAGAGATACTAGAAGCGGTAGTCGCTGCAGTAGATATTCCAGTGACGCTTAAAATCCGCACGGGCTGGTGCGCTGAATCAAATAATGGCCTGCGCATCGCTCAACTGGCAGAGTCAGCAGGCATTCAAGCGTTAGCGGTACATGGACGCCACCGGGAGCAGCGCTATACTGGTTGGGCAGAGTACGACACGATAGCGGACATTAAGTCGCGCCTTTCTATACCCGTATTCGCCAATGGCGACATTACCAGCCCAGAAAAAGCCCATGACGTGCTCTGCTATACCGGAGCCGATGCGGTCATGATAGGTCGCGGCGCCCAGGGCAATCCGTGGATATTTCAAGAAATTAATCACTATTTGACCCACGGCGAGCGGCTCGCCTCCCCTAGCTTGACCGAGCGCTGCCAAGTGCTTGCCGAACACGTGGGCGCCCTGCACACATTTTACGGCGAGACCATGGGTGTTCGCATCGCACGTAAGCATGTTGGCTGGTACGTCAATGATGATCAGCGCTTTTCTGACCATCAACGCCGCATGCTAAAACAACAATTTAATGCGCTTAGCTCGCCTGATTCGCAGTTTGAGTGGATTAACAATGCCATGACGCATGACGCTGCAGAGCGTCTGCTAGCCAAAGGAAGCCATGCTGCATGACCGAACGCGACCTGCTTTCCAGCGAATTTTCTCCACAGCTCTCCGGCACGCTGGCGGACCCTGCTACCACAACGCCGCCTCAACCGCTAAGAGAGGCGGTTGAAACCGCTATGCGTCGTTACTTCGAGCATCTCGATGGCAGTCAGGCAACTGACCTGTATGCCATGGTGATGGCCGAAGTAGAGGCGCCACTTCTTGCCTGTGTTATGGAACATACCGATGGCAACCAGACCCGCGCTGCCGATGTACTGGGCTTAAATCGCGGCACGCTGCGCAAGAAGCTGAAACAGTACGGACTCATTGAAGGTGACGCCCCCTAATACGGGGCGTTATTAGTTTTTAACTTTCGACCCTGCACACGAGCACTCTCATGGCTGATAGCACTCTTAAAGCTGGTAACAATGTAACTCCCGTTCGCCGCGCACTCCTAAGCGTATCTGACAAAACCGGCATTGTTGAATTTGCCCGTGGCTTGAGCCAAAACGGTGTAGAGCTACTTTCTACGGGTGGCACGTTTCGCCTGCTGCAAGAAAACAGTATCCCGGTAAAAGAAGTGTCTGAGCACACCGGCTTTCCCGAAATTATGGATGGCCGGGTTAAGACGCTACACCCCAAAATTCACGGCGGCATTCTTGCTCGCCGCGGCCAAGACGACGCTGTGATGGCAGAGAACGATATTACGCCAATCGATATGGTCGTGGTTAACCTATACCCCTTTGCCGCCACCGTAGCCAACCCTGACTGCACGTTAGAAGACGCTATCGAAAACATCGATATTGGCGGACCCACAATGGTGCGCGCCTGCGCAAAAAACCATGCCTTCACGACGATTGTGGTGAACGCGGATGACTATGCACGCGTTCTAGGTGAACTTTCTCACCACAATGGCCAGGTAAGCGCTGAAACCCGCTTTGATCTTGCCGTTAAGGCGTTTGAACATACGGCAGGTTATGACGGTGCCATCGCCGACTATCTAGGCCGCAAAGTACGCAGCGAAGACGCTTCCTTCGCTCGCACTTTCAATCTGCAGTTACATAAAAAGCAGGATATGCGCTACGGGGAAAACCCCCACCAGCAAGCGGCATTTTACGTTGACCCGACCGCAAGCGAACCAAGCGTTGCCACTGCAAAAACACTGCAAGGCAAGCCGCTCTCTTTTAATAATGTGGCTGATACCGATGCCGCCTTTGAGTGCGTAAAAGCGTTTGATGAAACGGCCTGCGTTATCGTCAAACATGCCAACCCCTGTGGCGTAGCCATTGGTGCAAGCACCTTGGAAGCCTACGACAAGGCGTTTGCTACCGACCCCACCAGCGCGTTTGGCGGCATCATCGCCTTCAATGTGGCGCTAGACGCTGCGACCGCACGAGCCATTATCGACCGTCAGTTTGTAGAAGTGATTATTGCACCCGGCGTTAGCAATGAGGCAGCTGCCATTGTGGCGGAAAAACAGAATGTGCGCCTTTTGGATGTTAGCGCTCACTGGCCCGGTGAACAGCAGCCGGCATTTGATTTTAAACGCGTTAATGGCGGCCTGCTGGTGCAGGAACGCGATCAGGGCATGGTGACCCGTGAAGAGTTAACCGTCGTCAGCGAACGTGCGCCCTCTGAACAGGAGCTACGTGACCTAGCGTTTGCTTGGCGAGTGGCTAAATTCGTTAAATCCAACGCCATTGTGTATGCAAAAGCTGGACAAACTGTTGGCGTTGGCGCTGGCCAAATGAGCCGGGTTTACTCAGCTAAAATTGCCGGTATTAAAGCAGCCGATGAAGGGCTCTCGGTTCCTGGCTCAGTCATGGCTTCTGACGCATTCTTTCCCTTCCGCGACGGTATCGACGCCGCCGCTGAAGCAGGCATTACCGCCGTTATTCAGCCCGGTGGCTCAATGCGTGACCAGGAAGTGATTGATGCCGCTAACGAAGCGGGCATTGCGATGGTATTTACCGGTATGCGCCACTTCCGCCACTAAGTACCATCCTTTCTTGTAAAACGAAAACCCCCGTTGGCACGGCGCCAATGGGGGTTTTTTATTTTCATCTTAAAATGACCTGACGAGAGCAGTTAGCCTAGATCAATACAGAGGTATTTAGTTTCCAAATACTCTTCTAAGCCCTGGTGCCCGCCTTCGCGGCCAAGGCCAGAGGCTTTTACCCCACCAAACGGCGCTGCTGCATTGGAAATAAGCCCAGTGTTAATACCCACCATGCCATACTCAAGCGCCTCAGCAACGCGCCATACCCGCGCTAGGTCGCGCGAATAAAAGTAGGACGCTAAGCCATACTCAGTGTCGTTAGCCATTTCGATGGCGGTCTCTTCGTCATCAAACGGAAACACGGCTGCTAGCGGACCGAAGGTTTCTTCATGAGCCACTTTCATTGTATCGGTCGCAAAGCTTATCAGTGTGGGGGTGAAAAAGTTGCCACCTAACGGGTGTGGATGACCGCCCAGCAACAGCTCTGCGCCCTTATCAACCGCATCCTGTACGTGTTCACTGACTTTTTTTACCGCATTTTCGTCAATCAACGGACCGATATTAACACCGGATTTAGTGCCATCCCCTACTCGAAGCTCACTGTTCATCGCCACCGCAAGCTTTTCGCAGAAAGCGTTAATCACGCTGGACTGAACTAGAAAACGGTTCGTACACACACAGGTTTGGCCGGCGTTGCGAAACTTAGCCGACATTGCACCTTCAACCGCAGCATCAAGATCAGCATCTTCAAAAACAATAAACGGTGCGTTACCGCCCAGCTCTAGCGATATTTTTTGAACATGCTCAGCTGCCTGAGCCATCAGCTTACGCCCGACCTCAGTGGAACCCGTAAAGGTAATTTTGCGCACTTTAGGCGACTGCGTCAGTGCTTTGGCTATTTCAGACGCATTACCCGGCACAACGTTGAAAACACCACGTGGTATACCTGCTCGCTCAGCAAGCAGCGCCAGCGCGGTAGCCGAAAATGGTGTTTGGCTGGCAGGCTTGACCACGATAGTACAACCTGCGGCCAGAGCAGCTCCAGCCTTACGCGTTATCATCGCCGCCGGGAAGTTCCACGGTGTAATAGCACCCACTACGCCTACCGGCTGCTTGGTGACCACGATCCGCTGATTAGCCTTAGCTGCAGGGATGGTTTCACCATAAACACGCCTCGCTTCTTCGGCAAACCAGCGCAAAAAACTCGCGGCGTATGCAATCTCGCCTTCTGATTCTTTTACAGGTTTGCCCTGCTCATAGGTCATTAGCAGTGCCAAATCATGCTGGTGCTCAAGCATTAAATCATGCCACTTGAGTAATAGGTCAGCACGCTCCTGAGCGGTTAATGCTCGCCAGGCGGGCAATGCGGTGTCCGCCGCATCAATGGCGCGTTCTGTTTCAGCTTTGCCTAATCGCGGGATATCGCCAACCGGTTCGCCGGTTGCCGGATTAATAACGTTGATCTGCTCACCGCTGTCTGCGGCCACCCAGCTGCCGTCGATATAGGCAAAAGGGCAATACAGCTGTGTCTCTTTCAGCGCTTCCATGACAGACTCCTGACCAAATGATGGCCTCGCAGGCTCATAAACCCCTTCATGCTAAGACGAAAAAGCACATTTGACCAAGTGTTTGGCAACAACGCAGACGCTAGCTCCAAAAAAAGGCACAGAAGCCTGGGGTGAGCACTGCATAACAGCCCACTCAACTAATCAGCGTTAAAAACTCTTGGCGGGTAGCCTGATTAGCACGAAAGCCGCCCAGCATTACCGACGATGTCATGCTTGAATTTTGCTTCTCAACGCCTCGCATCATCATGCATAAGTGGCGCGCCTCAATGACCACGGCAACCCCTCTGGCATGAGTAACTTGCTGCACGGTTTCTGCAATTTCACGGGTAAGGTTTTCCTGAATTTGCATACGCCTTGCAAACATATCAACAATCCGAGCAAATTTAGAAAGCCCAAGCACTTTGCCGTTGGGTAAGTAAGCGATATGACATTTACCAATAAATGGCAGCAGGTGATGCTCACACATCGAGTAGAGTTCGATATCTTTCACCAGTACCATTTCATCGGTCTGAGATTCAAACACTGCGCCATTCACTATTTCTTCGAGCGACTGCCGGTACCCTGCTGTTAAAAACTGCATGGCTTTTGCCGCCCGCTTGGGCGTATCACGTAGCCCTTCACGCTCTGGATTCTCTCCTATAGCAGTAATAATCTGGCGGTAGTTTTGGGCGATGTCGTCAGTCATGTTAAGCCTCATACAAACTGTGCGTACTCTCTTTTAAGCGCTGTTGTCGCGCTTGTGAGTCATGATGCGCACAAACTATTAGTTGCAACCTAATGCTCGTAAACAAATATTTTTAAACAAATACTTACAAGCCGCGTAATACGTTTTCACGCCACTCATATACAAAAATATACCTTAAAATAACCTTTGTACAACTAAAAGCCGCGTCTTGGCTTATTTTAACGTACCTAGCACCACTGTGGCAGAGTGCCGCGCTCCCCCGTTCGTGTCTATTTGAGCTGTGCTATGATTAATCACTATTTTTGCTTTAACCGCAGCGTCAAATCTGAGAGCACTCTACATGTCATTTAAATCAACGTCTTTTTGGTTAACTACCCTAATTGGTTCAGCATTAGCTGCGCCTCTTCAAGCAGCTGATGCCTCTCTGACTCTGCCTAGTGGCGCTAGTATTGGTGTTGAAGTCATTGAAAACCTCCGCCTGAGCGAAGACCAAGCTCGTAAAGCAGATATTTTGTTGCACCCCGCGCCTGTAAATAGCGCCACTCATGAGCTACCCGAGTACTGCATTCTGGTAGCGAATGCACAGTTAAGCGGTAACCGCATCCGGATTACTACCCAAGATGCTACCTGTATTGAAACCGATGATGCCGAAAGCGCTATTTACTCAGGCACCTTCAAAGCCAGCGCCTACTCGGAAGACGGCCAGTACGGGCTAGCGTGCGACGACACAGCGTGCACCCTTAACCCAGGTGATGCATTCATTTTAACGCTTGATGAAAGCGTCAGCATTTCTGCGCAAGACAATCCATCAGCAGAGATTAACGCTGCTCGCCGACAGGCTAATGGCGAAGGCGTCGCCAACCCTATACCTGCTGACCGCCCAGCTCCCAGCGAAGGCAGCAACGCCAATTCAACAGCGGCAGAATAACCTAACAGCTGCTGACCTAGCGCACCTATAAATGACGTGCCTAGGCCAGCCAAATAGGCTTCTCTAGCTGCAAACACTGCTGTTCAAGCTGTCGAATGTGTTGATCCCAATAACCGCTTTCTGCCAACCAGGGAAATGCGCGGGGAAATGCAGGGTCGTCCCAGCGGGAGACCAACCATGCAGTATGGCGAATCAAACGATAAGCTCTTAACGGTTCAATCAGCGACATTTGTTTATGCGGAAACGGCAGCGTCTCTTCGTAACCCTCAACAAGTTCGCTTAATTGCGCGCGCCAGCTATTGGGGTCACTCACCGGTAACAACATCCAAATATCTTGGATAGCCGGCGCCATAATGCAGTCGTCAAGATCAACTAGCGTAAACACCCCGTCCCTACCCAGCACATTCCCTAAATGACAATCGCCATGAGTGCGTATCATCGGCGCGGCCTCAACAGTCCCTCCACCTAGCTGACGAAGAATTTTTTGGATTACCTGCTGGTAGGCACGCCGCTGGTGTTTATTAAGCCACTCGCTTGCTAATACGTGCGCTTCCGCTTCAACAATATCGCGCTCAAAATGCAACTCACGACGGTATTGAAACGCTTTTTTACTCGCCACTTTATGAAGGCTGCCAAGCGCTTCACCCAAAGCAAAAAGATGCGAAGGATTATCTAATTCAGGCGCTTGACCTGCGCATTGAGGGAACAAGGCAAACCGAAACTCTTGAAACTCATGCAGTGAGCGGCCTTGGCTGTCTCTCCATGGAGCAACAACTGGCACATTAGCCTGATATAGCTCCTGCAAGAAATCGTGCTCTTCTTGAATCGCTTCGTTACTCCAACGACCAGGACGATAGAACTTAACTATCCAGCGACCACCCTCATCATCGCGAAACATTAACACACGATTTTCGTAGCTATTAAGCGCAAACGGCTCGCCAGCAGGCCAAACTCCTATGGACTCGGCGGCTGACATCACGAGGTCTGGCGATAGTGCGTTAAATGTATGCGACATAGACCGCTCCTTGGAAAGAAAGCCTCATTCTATCAACTCTTATCCAATGGCGTACGGGCAGCGCTCCATATATCTACTCGCTCAGCACCAGCCTTCAGCGCAGCAATCGCCAACGCGTGCCCAGTGGCCCCCGTTGTTATCACATCATCAATAATCGTCACATGAGATGGGAGTGATGTTGCGACGCTAAAGGCACCCACCATATTTGCCATTCGCTGGCGGCGATTTAATGAGCGCTGTGAAGGCAAATGTTTAATACTTGAGGCGCTAGCAACGGGCAGCGCCAACCGACGCCCCAGTTGGCTGGCTAGCCAATGCGCTTGGTTGAAACCCCGCTCTCGAGCACGAGCAGGAAACATCGGCACTGGCAGCAGTACACTACCTAACGAAGTTGGCGTGTTAGCTAGCATCAGCTCCACTAGTAGATTTCCTGCACGGGGAGAGGCATTAAATTTAAAATCGTGGAGCAACTCTATGACAGGCCCCTGATATAGCAACTCGGCTGTTGTGGCCCTAAAAGCAGGCGGATTCGTTAAACAGTGACCGCATACGGCCTGGAGCTTGTGTAACGGTGTGCTGCTCAGTGGTTCTTTACATTGCAGACACCCAGCACTGTTCCACGGGAGGTCGTTAAAGCACTCCCAGCACCAACCTCTGCCGGCAGCTCCAGGAGCTAGGCAAAAAGCACAATAGCCTGGCAGCCCAACGCGAAGCCATTGGCTTGATTTGACCGCTCTCCTATTAAGCTTGTTATGTAGCCATCGCATCAGATGCATACCCCACCCACGTCACTAGTGAGAGACCACAATACTCAAAGTGTTGACATTAACAAAGAAGCTGTTAATATACGTCTCGTATTCAGCGGATGTGGTGGAATTGGTAGACACGCTAGATTTAGGTTCTAGTGCCGTAAGGTGTGGGAGTTCGAGTCTCCCCATCCGCACCAATTTAAGCTTTAAATCAATTCGGTAGCCATCGGCTGACCGAATTTTTTTTGCTTCTCACTTTTGCCTCTTCTTAATTTTTCTAAGCTACTGACTGAGTCTCACTTTTAGGCTAAGTTAATAGTCATGCTTTTTACCAATGTATTGAGAAGGATCTCATCCAATGGAATGGCTTGACGACAACGCCCAAGCAATATCCGCCGTTGCAAGTGTTTGCACGCTGTTTGTATGGTTATTTTATGCCCAATTACTCTATAACGGCTATGCTCGCCAACGGCGCCCTCGAATCATTATTAATCGGGGTAAAGGAATTGGTACTGAAGCCCTTTGCTTAATCAGTAACATGAGCAATGAAGCTATCTATATTCAACATGTAGTGGCTGTGCTTCACACCCAACAGGGTCGATACTCACTCGACGTAGTGGAGTATCAGCAGCAGAGCGACGAGGATCAAGACGTCAACTATCGCACCCACCAAGGCCCGCTTGCCTCCGGCGACTATCTGCATATTCAGTCATTCGGAAACATCGTGAACCAAGTTAAACAGCACTGGAAAATCGATGATGAAGTGCTGCATGGGCACAATATCCAACTCGACATACGTGTCATTGCTATTTATGGCTCTGAAGACATGCCGGTAGGTGCTTTACGCAGCTTCATCCTTGATCTAGACACAGAACCAAACCGCCAGCTTACGCCAGCCAGCGTGGACACAGTCCGACTCAATGGCCGCAGACAACGCAAGCGAGTTCTGGAATGGGCAAAAGAGATTGAAACCCATAAAGCACAATAGGCTTCACTTTTAAGTCAAGTCACCAATTCACGCTACTATTGAGACCGCTCGATGCAAAAAATAATAACTTACTGCTGGCTTGGCTTATTCACTGTATTAGCGACAAATGCTCATGGTGAAACCAATGCCTATGGCGACGAAGCTGACAGCGACTTACCCGAGTGGGCGGAAGAGCAGGTAGAGCCTTTTCGTGCGCGCGTGGGAAATTGGGTGGATAACACATCACGCAATATTGACTCCTTTTTTGGCGGCGATGAATCAAACTCTGTTAATAATGAATCCTACCTTCGGCTTGGTCAGGAAATTGATTGGATGGAGGGTGAAGGCACCAGCGGTGATGTCAGCATACGTTATCGAATCGACTTACCCACTACCGAAGAGCGGTTGCGCTTAATCATTGAGAGCGACCCAGAAGAGTCACAAGGCACGTTGGCTGATCAAGGCTCAGGACGGTTATATAATGACCAGCGAGACCGACGCTCATCCACGCTTGGCTTAGACTGGCTAGAGAGACGAGACAAGCGTGAGAACTGGAGCAATCGAATTGGCGCGGGCGTTCGCCTACGGATTCCACTTGACCCCTATGTACGCTTTACCAGCGAGAGATTGTGGGGTATAGGCGAGGGCTCCTGGCAGCTTGAATCCTCTAACCGTCTATCGTGGTTTAACAATGAAGGTTACTCAGCGCGCACGCGATGGGATATCGGCCGCCCACTTTCCGACAACCGCCATTTACGCTTTGTCACCACTGTCCAGTGGCGCGAGGAGGAGGATACCCTTGAGTTCAGTGAGATTGCAGAGCTCAATCAGCGCTTAAATAATCGCAGCGCCATGCGCTACTCCGCTATCGCTCTTGGTGAAAGTGCGTCCAACCCTAGAATGACCAATTATTACCTCCAAACCCGTTACCGCCGAGACGTGCATAAGGGCATCTTGTTTGCCGATGTCATCCCGGAGCTACACTTTCAGCGTGAGGTAAACTACGACCCTCGCTGGGCAATGACGCTGCGTCTGGAGATGTACTTCCAGCGGGAAGTTAACCGCGACTATTTCAATTTCTAAGGCTATTTGCTCCTTTTGCTTCTTCTCAAAACGCATTGGCAAGGACCTGCCAATGCGTTTTATTACGGTTGCCATTCAATTAAATCCGCAGACCGCCATCACACTCAATAATGCGCGCCGTGAAGTAATCATTCTCAAAAATAAAAGCAACGCTCTGGGCAATATTATCTGGCTCACCTAACTGCTTTAGCGGCACGCTGGCTGAAATTCTCTCCAGCATATCGGGACGCATTGAGGCTGTCATATCGGTGGCAATAAAACCGGGCGCCACGGTACCCGCACGAATGCCATAGCGGGCAAGCTCCTTACCCCAAGTTACCGTCAGCGCATGAATGCCTGCCTTCGCAGCGGCGTAATTACTTTGCCCCATGTTACCCGCCCGGGAAATACTGGAAATATTGACAATAACGCCTTGATGTCCTGCTTCTACCATTTGTGTCGCTGCCTCACGACCACAAAGGAAGACCCCGGTTAAATTAACATCCAGCACCTTTTGCCATGATGACAACGACATCCGCTTCTCAACCTTGCCATCTTTAGCTTTGATAAGCAGTGCATCGTCAGTGACACCTGCATTATTAACGCAACCACTCACGGGACCCATACGAGTCGCAATGTCAGCGAAGGCCGTTTGAACCGACGCTTCATCGGCAACATTGACCACAAATGCCTGCGCATCAATATGCTGGGACGAAAGCGACGAGACTGCCTCATCAAGCGCTTCAGCACTCATATCGAGTAGCGCCAAACGCGCGCCCTGAGCGCCTAGCCGCTGAGCGGTAGCAAAACCCAAGCCGCGCGCACCGCCAGTAATAGCAATAACTTTATCGGTCAACTGCATGTCACTCTCCTTCAACAAGATACTCTAAAGCACTGGCGTAACAACTTAGCTGTAAAATTAGTCCTAGCTACTTTTACAGCTACCTACACACATGCCTCACTCAGAACAGCCCTCTAGGGTGACTGCTATAAAAAAATTGTGCACTGCAGCATAGAAGAAGCTGCACCAAAAATCGAGTACTTAAAAATCCCTTGCCCATAGCCAAGCTGTTAAAAGCTGCTTGTTTTGTGTATTTCTGCCACCATATCCAGCGATTACGCCTGTTATGGAGCGCATTATGCCCATCCTCTTTTTTATATCGCTATTTACCTTACTCGACTTTGTGCTGCTTTTTTCCGTTGGTAGTCAAATTGGCTTACTGACGACGCTGCTGCTAGTGATTGTTACCGGTTTTGTGGGACTGCATCTTATTCGTAAAGAGGGAGTGTCAACCTTTGCCAGAGCACGTCAGCGAATGCAGGCAGGTGAAATCCCTTCAAATGAGCTACTCACCGGTGCGGCACTAATTTTTGGTGGTGCACTACTGATGGCCCCCGGTTTTCTTTCAGATGCCTTAGGTCTCGCTTGTCTATTGCCTAATGCTCGCCAACTCATGTTAAAAGGGCTTGCTTGGCTAGGGCTTAAAACGGTGCATAAACAGCAGTATCAAGCTAACGCTTCTAACCAGCGGCAAAGCCAACGCCATGATCAAGAGTCAGAGCGCCCGGACGCACCACTTGAAGGCGACTTCATTAGCCGGGACGACGCTTCTCGACGGCACTAAGTGCTTATTAGGCAAGAAAATTGCTAATACGCAAATTTTTTCTTGTCGCCCCCTTGAAAGGTTCTGGGTAGCCCCCACTTTTGAGGCAGCAGACAAATTCGGCGAAAGCATATGCTCTCGCCATTAACATGAAGGCAACGTGCCTTCACTTCTCGCGGCCAACTTGTCCACGAGAGTTCATTTTAAGCTAATAGCCTCAACAGGCTTGACGATACTCAGGAGAACGTGAGCATGAATATCCGTCCTTTGCACGATCGCGTCGTAATCCGCCGCAAAGAAGAAGAGCAGAAAACCGCTGGCGGCATCGTGCTACCGGGTAACGCGCAGGAAAAACCTACGCGCGGCGAAATCCTGGCGGTTGGTAACGGCCGTATTCTTGAAAGCGGCGATGTACGCCCGCTAGACGTTAAAGTTGGCGATACCGTTATTTTTAAAGACGGTTATGGCGTTGAGAAGCAGAAGATCGACGGCGAAGAAGTTCTGATCATGAGCGAAGCCGATATTTTAGCGGTCGTCGAAGGCTAAGCATTGCTGCCGCTAAGCGCCTCGATTATTTACTTTCACATTTTATATTCAATTTAGGAAGTAGCGAATATGTCAGCTAAACAAGTTAAGTTCTCAGATGATGCCCGCAAACGCATGGCGCGTGGTGTTGACGTACTGGCAAATGCAGTAAAAGTCACCCTGGGCCCAAAAGGCCGTAACGTAGTACTGGAAAAGTCGTTTGGCTCTCCGACCGTTACTAAAGACGGTGTTTCTGTTGCCAAAGAGATCGAGCTGAAAGACAAGTTCGAAAACATGGGCGCACAGATGGTAAAAGAAGTTGCTTCACAGACTTCTGACGCTGCGGGTGACGGCACCACCACCGCTACCGTTCTGGCTCAGGCCATTATTGCGGAAGGCCTGAAAGGCGTAACCGCGGGCATGAACCCGATGGATCTTAAGCGCGGTATTGATCAAGCCGTTGCCGCTGCCGTTAAAGAAATCAAGGCGATGTCTGTACCTTGCACCGACACCAAGTCGATTGCCCAGGTAGGCACTATCTCTGCTAACGGTGACAAGCGCATCGGTGAAATCATCGCTGAAGCGATGGAAAAAGTCGGTAAAGAAGGCGTCATCACTGTTGATGAAGGCCGTGGCTTTGAAGACGAGCTGGAAGTCGTTGAAGGCATGCAGTTTGATCGCGGCTACCTCTCGCCCTACTTCGTTACCAACCAGGATACCATGACGGTTGAACTGGAAGATCCTTACATCCTGATAGTGGATAAAAAGATCTCCAACATCCGCGAGCTACTGCCTGTACTAGAAGCGGTTGCTAAACAAGGCAAGCCGCTGGCTATCATCGCTGAAGATATTGAAGGCGAAGCCCTGGCAACGCTGGTTGTGAACAACATGCGCGGTATCGTTAAAGTGGCCGCTGCTAAAGCACCGGGCTTTGGCGACCGTCGCAAATCCATGCTGCAGGATATCGCCATCCTGACTAACGGCACGGTTATCTCCGAAGAAGTAGGCCTGACGCTTGAGCAAGCGAACCTGGATCATCTGGGTACCGCTAAGCGTATGACTATGTCTAAAGAGAACACCACCATCATTGATGGCGCTGGTGCAGAAGGCGATATCGAAGCACGCGTTAACCAGATCCGCGCGCAAATCGAAGAAACCTCTTCTGACTACGACAAAGAGAAGCTGCAAGAGCGCGTTGCCAAACTGGCAGGCGGTGTTGCTGTTATCCGCGTCGGAGCTGCCACCGAAGTAGAAATGAAAGAGAAGAAAGCCCGCGTCGAAGACGCGCTGCACTCTACGCGTGCAGCCGTTGAAGAAGGTGTTGTACCTGGCGGCGGTACTGCACTGGTTCGCGTTATGGCCAAAGTACAAGGCCTGACTGGCGAAAACGAAGACCAGAACCACGGTATCAACATGGCCCTACGCGCTATGCAGTCACCGCTGCGTCAAATCGTTTCTAACGCTGGTGAAGAACCCGCAGTGGTTATCAACCGTGTGAAAGACGAAACCGGCAACTTTGGTTACAACGCACAAACTGGCGAGTTTGGCGACCTGTTCGAAATGGGCGTTCTAGATCCGGCAAAAGTTACCCGTACTGCGCTGCAGTCCGCTGGTTCTGTTGCAGGTCTTATGATCACCACCGAGTGCATGATCGCTGAAGACCCGGAAGAGAAAGATGCCGCGCCTGATATGGGTGGCATGGGCGGAATGGGTGGTATGGGCGGCATGATGTGATGCGACGAGAGTCGCGCAGGTAGCTAGCCTGGCTGGGTTACGTCCCCGGTGAGAGCACTTACTTTAATACAGTAAGTGCCTCACTTTCCAGCAGAAAATAGCCTCTATAAACCCGATATCCGGGCTGAACACCAGCTCGGGTATCGGCGCTCCTTAAGGGAGTATCCGGTCGCGAGTATTGGCTTAAGCCTGTACCCCTCCTATGAAGGATACACGTTGAAGCAGCTTTAAATTTCAAGCTGCGATGCAACGGGGATATCTACGTTTAAAAGAAAGCTAAGCGCCTGCCGGTGTGAAGCTGTGTCTGATGATTGTTCCGCGCTGCCTTGAGCAAAAGTAACTTGTTCATTGCGGTCGAGTGGAACCCGTTGTGCAACCAACGGTAGTCTAGGGATAGTGCGTCGCTGGTAACGGCGGGGTTCGAAGCTTCCTGACAATGTACTCCCCAATTAGGGCTTGTTCTCACCGTGAGGTGGATCAAGGATGCCGCTAGTAGCAAGCGGTTGAGAGGCTAGACTGGGTCATACGGTTAACTTATGTGAACTGCTTACAAGCACCGTCAGCCGCAAGGAGCGCAAGCTACTGATGCGCTCTGACCAAAAGGTAGAAGGCTGGCTATCCCTCTTACATCTGGGGATACGTTGCCACTCAGCCTTCGGTGTATTGGCAGAACCTAAGTGACTCGTGTCATCGACACGGAACTCGGAAACCCTGTATCTCCGCCCTTCGGGCAGGCGAAGAGCAATCAACGCTGTGGGAGGTGCAGGCTTGGGAGGTTGGAAAAAGCGAATACCATCCTGTAACGGGGTGGATAAGGGGTTAAAGGTTCCTCTACCGGAAACGGGGCCCACTTCCAACTGGTCTTTAATCGTGTGATAGCGCTGTAAAGCGTTCTGTCATGCTGATATTACGATATAGGTAGGCGCAGCAAATTAGCGTTCCTACCCTACCCTTGCGGGAGCAAATACACTCCCGCAAGGGATTAATGTATTTGTTCTCCGAGGGTCGTCGTATCGGCATTCGGAGGACAGCAAGATGAGTACGAGCTTTAAGAAAGTACCTGCGTTCTCCCACCCGCCCGAAAGCTGGCATACCATTGATTGGTCTGTCGTCAATAGGCAGGTGAGAGGGCTACAGGTGCGGATCGCGAAGGCGACTCGGGAAAAACGTTGGCGTAAGGTGAAAGCCTTGCAACGACTACTGACCCACTCGTTTGCGGCCAGAGCATCGGCCGTTAGACGTGTTACTGAAAACCGGGGCAAGAAAACGCCCGGTGTTGATGGTGAACTGTGGAGCACTCCACAAGCGAAGTGGTTAGCGTTAAGCAGGCTGAAAAGGAAGGGTTATCGCCCTGCCCCATTAAGGCGTGTTTATATTCCCAAAACGGACGGCTCACGCCGCCCCCTAGGGATACCTACGATGCGGGATCGAGCTATGCAAGCACTGTATTTGCTGGCGCTTGAACCCGTGTCGGAAACGGTCGCTGATCGTAATAGCTATGGATTTCGCCCCTGGCGCTCAACGGCTGATGCGATAGAGCAATGCTTTGTCAATTTGAGTCGTAAGCACTCTGCTGAATGGGTGCTGGAGGGAGATATCAAGGGGTGCTTTGACAATATCAGTCACGATTGGCTGCTGGCTAATGTCCCGATGGACAAGCAAGTGCTCAAAAAGTGGCTGAAATCGGGATTCATGGAGTCCAAACAACTGTATCCGACAGAGGCAGGAACGCCCCAGGGCGGGATCATCTCTCCGGTATTAGCCAACTTGGCGCTTGATGGGCTGGAAAAAGTGTTGGAATCCCACTTTGGGAAGAAAAACACCAAAGCCAGCTACAAGACCAAAGTTAATTATGTGCGTTACGCCGATGATTTCATCATTACGGGCATCTCAAAAGAGCTGTTAGAAAATGATGTGTTGCCCATCGTTTCTGCCTTTATGGCAGAGCGGGGGTTAACGTTGTCGGCCAGCAAGACAGTGGTGACGCACATTACAGAAGGATTTGATTTTCTTGGGCAGAATCTGCGGAAGTACAACGGCAAGCTGTTGATTAAGCCTAGCCGTCAGAACCTGCAGCGACACCTGAGAAAACTCAAGGCCATCGTCAGACGCAACTGCATGTCGCGACAGGACATCTTGATTCGCCAGCTTAATCCCGTACTACTGGGATGGGCGAATTATCATCGTCACGTAGTGGCTAAGGAAACGTTTGGCTATGTGGACTACCGTGTTTGGAAACTCTTGTGGCGCTGGAGCTGTCGGCGTCACGGTAATCGTCAAAAGCGCTGGGTGAAAAAGAAGTATTTTCATTCCGTCAAAAGCGAGAACTGGGTTTTCCAAAGTACCTTATTACCCGGCAAGCCTGTAAGGTTGTTGAGCAGTAAGGATATCCCGATTGTGCGCCATACTAAGATAAGGGCGGAAGCGAACCCTTATGACCCTAGAGACGAGCAATATTTCGAGGACAGGTTGGAACGTTCTTGGAAAGCGTCGACGAAAGGTCGTAAGAAACTGCAAACGCTCTGGACTCGGCAAGGCAAACGCTGCCCGATGTGCCGTAGTGTTATCACCTGGGAAACCGGGTGGAATATTCACCATGTGGTGGAACGGCATAAGGGTGGGGGTAACGAGCTGAGTAACTTGGTGTTGCTGCATCCTAACTGTCATCGTCAGTGGCACGCTCAACAGGAGAACAGTGTCGCCGGCCTTTCACTTGAGAGGCTTATAAAGGCTTGAGCCGTATGCGGGGAAACTCGCACGTACGGTTCTTAGGGGGCGGCGGTGCAGTAATGCACTGCTGCTACCCGACATGCACCCCTGAGCCTATCGCTCTGACGATCAACGTCGTAAAGAACCCCGCCAAGTGCGGGGTTCTTTTATTTTAACAAGCCGGAAAGGCCAACACCTCCTCGCCTCTGCTCAAGCGTCAAAGCGTGCTACCATCAGAGCCTTTCTTTGGCAGCTTCTAGGTCTTTATTACCGTGCTTTCTAATATCCGCATCGTGCTGGTGCAAACCTTTCATCCTGGAAATATTGGCGCCACTGCCCGAGCGATGAAAACCATGGGGTTAACCGAGCTAGTTCTGGTCAATCCACGGGCTTTTCCCGATGAAGAAGCAACGCGCCTTGCGGCAGGCGCCACGGATGTCCTGGAAAATGCCCGTTGTGTCGGCTCGCTTGAGGAGGCGGTGATCGACTGCGTTCAAATCGTCGGCGCCAGCGCAAGGCTACGTAGTTTACCGCTACCACATTACGATGAACCTGATGAAATGGCCCAGCACGTGATTGAAAACGCTGCGCATGCACCGGTTGCATTGGTGTTTGGACGCGAACGCTCAGGACTTACCAACGACGAGATCCGTTGCTGCACGCACCAGGTCAGTATTCCGGCTAACCCAGAGTACGGCATCTTAAACCTTTCTCAAGCGGTACAAATTTTAGCCTATGAAGCACACCGTGCTTGGCGTAAGCGAGACAGTAGCGACTTTGCCTACCAACGCCCACTAGAGGCCACCCCTCCAAGTCGCGAGCAGTTTATATACTTTCAGGAGCACCTTGGCCGCTTGATGCAACAAAGTGGCTTTCTTACCCAGCCCCATGCCCGCACAGAAGAGCAGCTGCAAGCGCTATTCGCTCGCGCCCAGCCCAGCCGTAAAGAGCTTTCTCTGCTACGCGGCCTGCTAAGTGCTTTTGAAACGCACTTACCCAAACAGTAGCAACGATAGCTTCTGGCACACTACAAAAAAAGGCAGCTCATCGCTGCCCTTTCCACTATTTATTTTCCACTACGTATTTCACGATTCACCGCAGCTAACGCGGTAAATATCACTCTCATTTATAACGACATGGCGGCCAGCCAGCCAAACGCGATCAGCGGAATATTATAGTGCAAAAAAGTCGGCACCACGCTGTCCCACATGTGGTCGTGCTGGCCATCGACGTTTAAGCCCGACGTTGGCCCTAAGGTGGAATCCGAGGCAGGCGAGCCGGCATCCCCCAATGCTGCAGCGGTACCCACCAGCACTACGGTCGCCATGGGCGAGAAACCAAACTGGACAGCCAGTGGCACGAAAATAGCCGCAATAATCGGAATAGTAGAAAACGAAGAACCAATACCCAGCGTGATAAAAAGGCCTACCAGCAGCATCACCAAGGCAGCTAGCCCACGGTTATCGCCAAACAGCTCGAAAGCACCCTCTACCAGAGACTCGATATCGCCGGTGGTTTTCATTACTTCGGCAAAGCCAGCCGCTGAAATCATAATAAAACCGATCAGCGCCATCATCCGCATACCGCTAGTGAACAGGTCATCCGCCTCACGCCACTTAAAAATACCGCCTAACGAGAGCAAGCCGATACCCACTAGCCCACCAACAATCATTGAGCCTGTATAAAGCTGTAAACCCAGCGCCGCCACAATAGCGACACCCGACATAATCAGCCCCAGCGCATGGGGTTTGGCCGGTGTCGGTGCCTGCTGATGGGTGCTGGCTACCAGCGCTTTATTGGCGTAGTTGCGCTGGTGACGGTAGCTAAACAACAGCGCCACCAACAGCCCCAGAGCCATACCACCCACGGGTATCGCCATCGCCATTGGTACCATGCCTCGGGTGATTTCTAAACCTAGCGGCTCACCAGCGCTGTTGAGATTAGCCAGCAAAATATCGTTCAAAAAAATGGCGCCAAAACCGACGGGTAGCAGCATATAGGGCGCCGTTAAACCAAAGGTGAGCGCACAGGCGACAGCGCGACGGTCAAGCTGAAGTCTGTTCATTACAGTAAGTAGCGGAGGAATGAGGACCGGAATAAATGCAATATGCACCGGAATCGCGTTCTGCGACGAAATAGCCACCAGCAGCACCGCTACTAACAGCAGCATTTTTACCCGCGCCTGGTGAACCACTGAAGCTTCTTTGCCCAACATCGTTATGAGTTGGTTAGCTAACATGTCGGGTAACCCCGAGCGAGAAATCGCCACGGCAAATGCCCCCAGCGTTGCATAGGCTAGCGCTACTTGAGCACCGCCACCGACGCCATCGTTAAAGGCGCTAAGCGTTTCATCAAGCGACAAACCACCTATTACTCCCCCAACTAACGCGCCAACTACCAGCGCAAATACAACAGACACGCGTAAAAGCGACAGTGTCACCATCACCAGCACTGCAATAATTACTGCATTCATGGAAATACCCAGAGCTATTGGAAGGTCGTTAACGCAAAAGGTGGCAAATATTACCAGAACACAGCTAGATAAGCAGGCTAAACATAGAGTGAGAACAAGGAAACACACGTCCTTTACAGTCGCTGCAAAGAGATAACGCCCTCGCCTAAAATATTGGACTTTAGTCTAACCACCATTGCTGCTTTGCAACATGACACCTAATATTCCACCTTCCGCCTATTATTCAATAGCCACTAATTTAGATTTTTTTAGAAAACCTATCAGGAGCCAGCATGGGCATGCTTGCAATTATTATTTCCCTATTATCACTGATGTTTCTCGCCTACCGAGGCATATCAGTTCTGCTCCTGGCACCGCTTATGGCCTCCTTGGCGGTACTGCTATCGGGAGATGCCGCTTTTTTGCTGCCCATCTACACTGATACGTTCATGAAGGCACTGGGCAACTACGTTATTCAGTTTTTTCCGCTATTTTTGCTCGGAGCACTCTTTGGCCAATTGATGGCAGACTCAGGTGCCGCTCAATCAATCTCAAATGGCATCGTTAAACGTTTAGGCACTCATCATGTAGTACTAACCGTGGTCATTGCCTGCGCTGTGCTTACGTATGGCGGCGTATCACTATTTGTGGTGGCATTTGCGATTTATCCCATTAGCCGCGAGCTGTTTCGCCAAGCCAATGTGCCTAAGCGGCTGATACCTGCTTCTATCGCCCTTGGCTCCTTTACGTTCACCATGACGGCGTTGCCAGGTACGCCAGCCATTCAAAACGCGATTCCTATTCCCTATTTTGGGACTAATAGCTTTGCGGCTCCCGGCTTAGGCATCATTGCTGGCCTTATTATGCTGAGCCTTGGGATTTACTACCTGCAGTCGCGCGTCAAAAAAGCAGCAGCAAACAACGAAGGTTACGGCAAGCATACCGAGCGCGAGGCCAACCCAGCCGAGGACACCGCCGAAATGGCTTCAATGCCGTTGTTGGTGGCGTTAATACCGCTGGTAATGGTGATTGGCTTAAACGCCCTGTTCACCTACGGCGTTTTTCCCGCGATGGATCTCAGCTACATTAGCGACACGTTCGAAGATGTTACGCCTAGCCGGCAAACAGGACTTTGGGCGATTTTGATCGCTTTGCTGAGCGCGTCTGCCTGGCTGATTATTAGTCACTGGCGCCGCTGGGAAAATCTTAAAGAGACAATTAATAAAGGCTGTTTTGGCTCATTATTGCCTATCTTCAATACCGCTTCTGAAGTGGGTTACGGAGCGGTCATTGCAAGCCTGGCAGGCTTTGTGATCATTCGCGATGCAGTGCTAAATGTCTCTCCGGGTAACCCGTTGGTTTCCGAAGCCCTGGCTATGAGCGTGCTGGCAGGCATCACTGGTTCCTCTTCGGGCGGGCTCTCTATTGCCCTAGAAACCCTAGGCAGCGAGTACCTAGCCATGGCCGAACAGGCGGGTATCAGCCCAGAACTAATGCACCGAGTAGCAACGCTTTCTGCAGGGGGGATGGACACCCTCCCCCACTCTGGCGCGGTTATTACCCTTCTGGCCATTTGTGGCTTAACGCACCGCCAATCGTACGGTAACTTGGCCATGGTAACCATTGTGCTACCTATCGCGGCACTGGTGAGCGTTATCACCCTAGGCACACTATTTGGTAGCTTCTAAACCTTAGCAACCCATGCGATGGTAAGTCAGCTAACAGCCGTTCAAATATGCTCACCGATGGGCGATTGAACCTAAGCCAAAAATAACGAGACCCAATATGGCGACTTCAAAGCAAAAAACACTGCTTTTCATTCTGCTGGCAAGCTTCGTTATCTCCACCGCCATGGGGCTTCGCCATGGATTCGGGCTTTTTATTGAGCCCATGAGCAGTGATTTTGGCTGGGGTCGGGGAGTGTTTGCTTTTGCGCTAGCCGTACAGAACCTCATCTGGGGGCTTTCCCAGCCTTTTACGGGCGCGCTTGCTGATCGCTTTGGTGCAGCAAGAATTATTGTGGTTGGCGGTATTCTCTACGTGCTTGGCCTGTGCTTTATGAGCCTTTCCACCAGTGCGCTGGGCATGACGTTAAGCGCGGGCTTGCTTATCGGCCTTGGCCTTTCGGGAACAACGTTTTCAGTTATTCTGGGGGCAGTAGGTCGTGCGGTAGCACCCGAAAAACGCAGTATGGCCATGGGGCTCGTGAGCGCGGCGGGGTCATTTGGCCAATTTGCCATGCTGCCCGGAACATTAGGGCTCATTGAGTGGCTAGGTTGGGCCGCGGCACTATTAGCCATGGGCGCCATCGCAGCCTTTATGATTCCATTGGGTGCAATGCTAAAGGATAGCCCCACGCCTAAATCTTTAGGTGATTTAAGCTTGCGCGGGGCGCTTAACGAAGCCGCTGGTCAGAAAGGCTTTTGGCTACTCTGCCTAGGCTTTTTTGTGTGTGGCTTTCAGGTTGTGTTTATCGCGGTTCACCTTCCCGGCTATCTTTTTGATAACGGCCTTTCGATACAAATAGGTACGACGGTACTCGCACTGGTAGGCCTGTTTAATATAGTCGGCACATACATGGCGGGCTGGTTAGGCGGTATATGGTCTAAACCGCGCCTTCTTAGCTGGCTTTATCTCGTTCGTGGCGCGATTATTGCGGCGTTTATTGTACTGCCCTTAAGTTCCACCAGTGCTTATCTATTCGGCATCGCGATGGGGCTACTGTGGCTCTCAACCGTTCCACTCACCAATGGGATTGTGGCCTCAGTGTTTGGCGTCCGCCATTTATCAATGCTGGGTGGTATTGTGTTCCTGTTTCACCAATTAGGTTCATTTATGGGCGTTTGGTTGGGCGGTTATATGTACGACCTCACGGGGCATTACAATACCGTATGGCAAATTGCGATTATACTCTCACTGGTCGCCGCTGCTTTACACTGGTTTATTAGCGAAAAGCCCCTTGCCCGTCCGACTCACACACAGGTGACCCCATGAAAAGCACCGCAACGTTAGCTGCTCTGCTTTTAGTGGCCTCGTTTGCAGCGGGCGGGATTGCGCTTGCCTGGTGGGGCTGGCAAACGCTGGATGGCTCACTACTCCTCTTGGGCAGTCGACTGTGTTGAATACTGACGCATAAACTGCGCGCAGTACCATGCCATCATCCGCGCCTCATCGGTGGGAATTACCCAAGCACCTACCGGGCTGTCCGCTGGCGAAATGCAATGTGCATTGCTGTCATTTGCATCACTATCCAATGCTATCCCCAGCCAAGCACACTGCCTCACCACCTGCTCGCGAACATAGGCGGCGTTTTCACCAACGCCAGCGGTGAAAATAAGCTGATCCAGCCCACCCAAGGCGGCGGCTAGACTGCCTATTTCCCGGGCGATTCGGTAAGCATAAAGCGATAGTGCCTCTTCAGCCTCTGGTGCATCGCTTTCCAGCAGCTCTCGGACATCGCCACTGATACCCGAAACACCGAGCAGCCCTGAACGCTTATAAAGCATTGTTTCGACTTCTTCAGGCGTCATTCCCTCTTGCTGGATAAGATGTAACACCAAGCCAGGGTCGACGCTGCCTGAGCGTGTGCCCATGGGTAGCCCTTCTAGCGCAGTAAATCCCATTGTCGATGCCACGCTGCGCTTATTCTGCAGTGCACATAGGCTAGCCCCATTGCCTAAATGAGCGACAATTACGCGCTTTTTACTCGCCTCCTCAGGTAGGTAATTATCCAGCACACGGCTAATGTAGTCATACGAGAGGCCGTGGAAACCGTACCGAATCAGCCCTTTTTGAGTAAGCTCACGCGGCAAGGCAAAATGTCGCGCAACGTTAGGCTGCTCAGCATGAAACGCCGTGTCGAAACAAGCAATTTGGGCCACCTCTGGATAGCGCTGCATTAAATGCATGATGGGCGCCAGCCCATGGGGCTGATGCAGCGGCGCCAAACTATTTAGCCCACCTAGCACATCTAGGTGCTCTGCTGTCACCTTAATAGGCGCTTGGTAGTCACGCCCACCGTGCACAACCCGGTGACCAATCACCGCTATTGAACCGTTTTTATCGGCTTCCAGCCACGCCATTAACGATGACAGCGCTTCCCCGTGGCTAGTTGATGGCGCCAGACCATTAAGCGATAGGTCGTTCCCCTGGGCATCGTTTAAGTGGACGGCTTCACGCCCACGACTACCGATGCCAGAAAAATGTCCTTCAACCTTCAGCGTTAGCGCATCAAGGGTCAGCGGCGCTTCATTATGCGCTAGGTAAAGCCCAAATTTGATGCTTGAGGAGCCACTATTGATCACCATTATTTGCATAAAACCTTACTCACCCTTTGATACGTTACTCTGCTGTTGCTGATAGTCGGCCAGCAGTAGCGCTAATGCACAGGAAGCCATACGCGTTAACGCATCATCAGCACGACTCGTCAACACAATCGGCACCCTGGCGCCGACCACAAGCCCAGCCCCCGTAGCATCAGCAAGATAGCTTAGTTGTTTCATTAGCATGTTGGCGGCTTCTAAGTCCGGCGCTAATAAAATATCTGCCCGCCCTGCCACAGGAGAATGAATACCTTTGGTTTTGGCTGCCGCTTCCGATATGGCATTATCAAACGCCAGGGGGCCATCCAGCGTCGCGCCTGTAATTTGGCCCCTATCCGCCATTTTGCACAGTGCCGCCGCATCGAGTGTCGACATAATATTTGGGTTAATGGTTTCTACCGCCGAAAGAATCGCCACTTTGGGATTGTCGTTACCCAGCGTGTGGGCGAGCTCTACCGCATTTTGGATAATGTCGCGTTTTTGTTCCAAGGTAGGGTAAATAGTAATGGCAGCATCGGTAATGAATAAGGGCCGCGGGTAAGTGGGTACATCAAATGCCATGACATGGCTCAGGCAGCGCTCGGTGCGCAGTCCTCCTTCACGCTTAACTACCTCGTGAAGGAGTTCGCTAGTAGGCAGAGACCCTTTCATTAGCGCATCTACTTGGCCATCCTGTGCCAACGCCACCGCTTTGGCTGCGGCGGCATGGCTATGAGGGGTATCGATTAGCTCGAACGCGCTAATATCAACCTCGGCCGCGTTTGCCGCTGCCTCAATTTTAGCTCTAGGGCCAACCAGCACAGGCACGATTAACCGCTGCGCGGCAGACTCCACCGCCCCTCTTATAGAGCTTTCATCCACAGGATGAACCACGGCCATACGCAATGGGTCAGGGTGATCGGCGGCGGTAAGTATTTCATGAAGCCGCCCACGTTCAGAAAGTCGGATGGCCGGAAGCTCTGCCCGGGGGCGACGGATTTTTTGAGTAGGCGCAAGCACCTCCGCTTCACCCTCAATCACAATGTCGCCATGCTGATTTCGACATTCACAGGCAAATATTACGTGATGGTTACGTGACTGCTTGTTTGTTACCCTAACCGCCACATGAAGCACATCACCCAAGCGAACAGGCGCTCTAAAGCGCAGCGTTTGGCCTAAATATATAGTGCCTGGCCCAGGCAACTCAGTGCCCAGCACGGTGGAGATAAGCGCACCGCCCCACATCCCGTGGGCGACCACTTCTTGAAAACGGCTTCTTTTCGCGTAGTCATCGTCCACATGCGACGGGTTGATATCTCCCGACATAATGGCAAACAGTTTGATATCATCCATGGTCAAGCGCTTTTCCAAGAACGCCCTGTCACCCACTTTTATTTCGTCAAACGTACGATTTTCAATCACATCGCTGGAATGTGCGGACATTAACCGGCTCCCTGCATTGGAATGTAGTATCGAGGACGCACGTAAAAGAGCCAGGCAAGCGGCGCGTTACCCCCCTGTGCGATTGCTGCCCCACTAGATTGTAGTTATCAATAACCCAATCAACACGATTTAATCATGAGCAGGATCAAGACAACGACATAACGCTCTGAGTAAACTACCTAAATAACGCTACTTAAGACAAAAACCTCATGGATCCCTGATGAATTTCTTACTCTCTTTCTCACACCAACTGAGAGATAGCCTACGCGATCTGGCGCCTGTCGTATTAGTCATGGGCTTTTTTCAGCTGATAGTGATTCGGCAGCCCTTGCCCGACACGCTAGCGCTACTTGATCTCTTTTTAGGGCTTGTTTTTGTTGTCGTAGGGCTAGCCCTTTTCATCAAAGGGCTTGAGCTTGGCCTCTTTCCACTAGGTGAAAATTTAGCACGCGCATTTGTGCAAAAAGGCTCCGTAGCGTGGCTATTGGTGTTTGCTTTTGCTTTGGGCTTTGGCTCAACCGTGGCAGAGCCTGCGCTTATTGCAGTCGCCGCGCGGGCTGGGGAAGTCGTGTCACAAAGCGGCTTAATTGCTGATACACCCAGCGCGCAAACCTCTTTTGCCTTTACGCTTCGCATGGTGGTCGCGGCCTCCGTGGGAACAGCCGTTGTTGTGGGGGTGTTAAGAATTTTTAAAGGCTGGCCACTGCACCTGATGATTATAGCGGGCTATGTCATTGTGATGCTGCTAACGCTAGTGGCACCCAGCGAACTAGTAGGTATCGCCTATGACTCCGGTGGCGTTACGACGTCTACTATTACCGTACCGTTAGTGACCGCGCTAGGCGTAGGTTTGGCATCCTCAATTAAGGGGCGAAACCCAATGCTTGACGGCTTTGGTCTTATCGCCTTTGCTTCGGTGATGCCAATTATTTTTGTACTGCTATTTGGCATTTTTGGCTTGAGCTTTATGGAAGGCGCCTCATGAGTTTACTCCTTACGTTTTGGGAAACACTGCGCGATATTTTGCCGATAGCTGCCATTATCTTTGGCTTTCAGTATCTTGTTATTCGTAAACCCGTTAAGCGCCTTCCCCAGGTACTAGCAGGCTTTCTAATGGTCTGGGTAGGGCTATCGCTTTTTTTGGTGGGGTTAGAACAAGCGCTTTTCCCCATGGGTGAGTTAATGGCAAGTCAGTTAACCGAGGCTAGCTTCCTACCTGCTGTTGCAGAGGGCGCCCAGCGCCACTGGAGCGATTACTACTGGGTCTATCTATTCGCGTTTGCGATCGGTGCCAGCACAACGATTGCAGAACCATCGCTCATTGCTGTTTCCATTAAAGCAGGTGAAATATCAGGCGGAACTATCAATCCATTAATGTTACGCATTGCTGTGGCTCTAGGCATGGCGTTTGGTATTACCTTGGGTGCCTGGCGAATTGTCATGGGCTGGCCGCTACAATGGTTCGTGCTGGTGGCTTACTGCTTGGTGATCCTGCAAACACTTCGCTCACCACGCTCTATTATACCGCTTGCATTTGACTCAGGCGGTGTTACCACATCGACCATTACTGTGCCTATTATCGCGGCGCTTGGGCTGGGGTTAGCCTCATCAATCCCGGGCCGTAGCGCGTTAATGGACGGCTTTGGGATGATCGCTCTTGCCTGCTTATTCCCTATCATTACGGTAATGGGCTATGCCCAGATAGCCCAATGGCAAGACAACAGAAAACGGCCTGCCGCAAATACGCCAGGGAATAGCACTCAAGAAAGTAAAGGAGACAGCAATGCGCTTTAAATTGATTGTAGCGATGGTTGAAGATGAATTAAGCGACAATATTCTGCAGGCCGCCCGTGACGCTGGCGCTACAGGTGCTACCGTGATCAACAATGCCCGAGGCGAAGGGCTGAAAAAAGCGCGGGGCATTTTTGGTATGGAGATAACTGCCCAGCGAGATGTGCTGCTTTTTTTAGCCGAAGAGCATATCAGTCGACATATATTGGAAGCTATTCAACGGGTTGGCGAATTTGATGAAACGCCGGGCACCGGCATTGCGTTTCAAATCGATGTTGAAGATGCCGTTGGCGTTAAGCATCAAATCAAATCACTGTCAAAGTCGTTAACTCAGCCTTTATAACGCGTAAGGAATTTACAATGGCAACTGAAACGTCTTCCCTAGCCATGCCCTCCCTAACTGAGCGCACTGCGCGCGATGCGATGCATAGTCGATTTATTGCGGTTGATGGCTTCGTAACCGTTGCCGAGGGTTTGGCACTGCTACGCCAGCGCCAAGCCTCGGTGATTATTATCAATCGGCGCAACGAACAAGACGAACTCGGCATTGTTTTACCGTCGGACATCGCTAAAAAAGTACTTTCCCCAAGCCGTCCACCCGAGCGTGTCAATTTATATGAAATAATGACAAAGCCTGTGGTTAGCGTGCGTCCAGAGATGAACATACGCTACTGCGCGCGCTTATTTGAACAGTTTGGATTATCGCTAGCCCCAGTGGTAGATACCAATCATCACGTCATTGGCATCGTTGATTATCACCACCTGATACTCGATTGGTTATCAGCGAGTCAAACCACTCACCCTTAAGCCCAGGCGTAAAGCAGCTCAGGCTAAGTACTAAACATCCACTTGGCGATGGCGCCACTTCCGCATGAGCACACCGTGCTTGGGTGAAAAGAGTAGCGCCATAAAGAAACAGCTGGTTGCCACCAGTACGATAGTGCCGCCAGACGCTACATCAAACGCGAACGAGAGGTATAAGCCCAGCACTGCCGACCCCACCCCTACGCCCATCGAAAGTAGCAGCATGGTTTTAAAGCGGTCTGTTAGAAGATGGGCGGTGGCACCCGGCGTAATCAGCATCGCAACAACAAGGATAATCCCAACGGTTTCCAGACTCGCTACAATGGTCAACGTCAGCAACAGTATCAAACCGTAATGAATGATGCCGGTATTAAAGCCAAGGGCCTGGGCTTGAGTAGGGTCAAATGCGTACAGCATTAACGGCCTAAAGGCGAGCCACACAACGATTAACGCCACTACGCTGGCGGCTAGTGTTAATAACAGCGCAGACTGCTGCACGCCGAGCACATTCCCGAACAGGATATGCATTAAGTGGGTGCTCGATGCGATCTTACTAATCAGCACAATGCCCAGGGCAAATGCACCCGTAAACATAATGCCCATCGCCGCATCAGATTTTATTCGCGTGTGGCGCTCAATCGCACCGATACCTAGCGATGTTAAAGCCCCTGTGACAAAGGCACCAATAAAAAAAGGCAGCCCCAATAGGTACGCTATAGCAACACCAGGTAAAACGGCGTGGGAAATTGCATCGCCTAGCAACGACCAGCGTTTGAGCACCACATAGCAAGAGAGCATCCCGCAAATGGCACCCACCATAATAGAGGTCAGCAGCGCCCGCTGCATGAACGCGTATTGAAACGCTTTCGATATACTCTCGGGAAGTAGATTGACCAAGAGCATCAGTGCAGCAATTAGACCACTTACCAACGCATCGCTAAAGGTCTCTAAGGTTAGTAATATCTCGATCATGCCTTATTCCTGCGCGGCTGAGCAAGCAGTGGGACGAAGCGCTTGATCGTTACTCGATTGCTCAATTGAACTAACCGCCAACTCAGCTAATCTAGCATCACTCAGCATCTCTTCGGGTGAACCCACACCGCGCACAATCCGGTTAATCAACACAACATGATCGACATAGCGGCGCGCACCGGGCATATCATGGGTCACCATCACAACCGTACGGCCTGCTTCCCGCTCACGCTTTAAAACATTCAAAATAAGCTGCTCGCTAGGGGGATCTACGCCTGCCAGCGGCTCATCTAGTAGCAGGATTTTTGCCTGCTGAGCCAAGGTGCGGGCTAACAGCACCCGCTTTTTTTGCCCACCTGAAAGCGCTCCGATAGGCTGATCAGCCAATGCCAACATATCAACATCTTCTAATGCCTTGCGAACTACTTGCTGATGGCTAGGCGCATACCAACGTGCAGGAAGCAGCCGCCGCCAAAGAGCATCGCGACGCATATGCCCGTAACGGCCGCCCATCACGGTTTCCCATACCGAAATAGGAAAATCCCACTCAATCGCTTCTCGCTGGGCCATGTAAGCGATATTCCCCGCCTTTCGTTGAATGGCAATGGGCTCACCAAATGCATCCACGCGGCCACGCAGCGGTTTCATACTGCCCGTAAGCACGTGGAACAGCGTCGATTTTCCTGCCCCATTCGGCCCCACAATCGCCGTCCATTTCCCAGCTGGAAACGAAAGGTTAATGTTTTCCAGCACTGGCTGGCGATGGTAGGCGGCATACAGGGCCGTAATATCAATCGCCGCTGCAGCAGGATCAAGCGGGGGCGTCATAAACATTTACTCGGCAGCTAAATAGTGGCGTAGCAGCGCAGCATTATGGCGTAGCATCGCGAAGTAATCAGCAGCTTCACCCGTTGGCTCACTCAGGGAGTCGACATAAAGGGGGCCAGCAACTTGCACCCCGGTATCGCGTGCAATGCTGGTGACGTGACGATCTGAAATGGTGCTCTCCCAGAATAGAGCGGGTGGCTGGCGCTCTTCTATAATATCAATTATGCGCATTAACTGCCTGGGAGACCCTTCGGTTTCAGCGTTAGTGCCCCAAATGCCATCGTGGTCAAAGTTGTAGGCGTCTGCAAAGTAGAGAAACGCCGCTTCGCTGGACAGCAGCAGCCGATGCTCATCAGGAATAGCCTCAAGCGTCTCTTGCAGCTCAACATGCAAATCGTGTAGCTGCTCTTCTAAAGAGAGTGCACGCTCTAGAATGGCCTCAGCCTGGTGGGGAAGTAATTCTCCCATTGAGCTTGCGATAACATTTACATAAGCCGCAGCAGCACGGGGATCCATCCAAAGATGGGGATCAACGTCACCTTCCATTTCACCAGTGATGATTGACTGCGTTGGGTAGTCGGAAGCTTCTGCCACGGCGATAATGGGCACATTATCGCTAACCGTCGCTTCGACTTGTCGCATCCACTGCTCAAGCTGATAACCGTTATAAAAAACCAAGTCCGCCTCTTCAAGCGCGGCAAAATTATCCGGCGTTAACTCCCACTCATGAACTTCAGCATTCACCGGGGTCAGCACGGAGACATGAGCGTCATCCCCTGCCACTTGCTTAACGAGGTCACCTAGTACAGAGAACGTCACAGCCACATTGATGGGCGCCTCATACAGATCAGCTACCTCAGCATTCGCGGTTCCCCAGGCTAATGATGCCCCAAGCAACACCCCTACATGTAACTTGCTCATCGGCTTTCTCCATTGTGATAGTATTCGATGTTAATTACTGTAGCGCATTAAAAAAGCTTTATGCAAACAGTTTAGCCTTGGCTAACAATTATCCTCAAAAATACGCTACCATCACCAATTAACGTTTCCATTAACCTTAATAGTATTTTTCAATGAGTGATCACACACAACGACACCCCCCTTCCGCAGATCTTAGCGGCGATGCACTCCCTCCAGTGGAGCAGCACGCCCGGCAATATGAAGCAGTGCGCAATGCACATGAGACAGAACTGATCGAGGACTATGTTGAACTTATTGGTGACCTAATAAAGCATCGGGGAGAGGCAAGAGCAGCAGATATCGCTACGCGCATGGCGGTTAGCCAAGCCACGGTGTCTAAGATGATTCGGCGTTTGAATGACCTGGGCCTAGTGACCAACAAACCCTATCGCTCTCTGTTTCTTACTGAAACAGGCGAACAGATGGCGAAAACATCACGGACACGGCATGATATTGTGCTACATTTTTTACGCGCGTTAGGCGTCACCGACAGCACGGCACGCATTGACGCAGAGGGCATGGAACACCATGTCAGCGATGAAACACTTGCCATTATGCAAGCGCTCATAAAAAAGCAACGCTAGCGGCTAGCCCAACGCCGCGCCACCTCTGCTGATGTTGCAGCGCGCAAGCGCGAAGTGGCAAGCCTCTGTGGCAGCTACTGTCACATTGCGACAACAGGTTCACACGGCCATAGTGCTAATGCGCAAGCAAATACGCCTGCCACGCATCGCCTCCTAAAGGCCGAGAGTAGTAATAGCCTTGCACCATATCGCACCCTAGAGACTGTAAAACATGCTGTTGTTCAATTGTTTCAACACCTTCCGCAATAACGGTATAGCCCAACAGTTTGCCTAGGTTAATAATCATTTCGACGAGCAAGCGATCTTCTTCTTTACTATCCACACCGAAGACAAACGAGCGATCAATTTTCAATTTATCTATGGGTAGCTGCTGCAAAGAGCTTAATGATGAGTAGCCTGTCCCAAAGTCATCCAACGCTACTTTAATACCTCGGGTGCGGATCTGTGCAATCAGCTGATGGATATGCTGGGCATCTTCTATCATCATGCTTTCTGTGATTTCTAACTCTAAATGCTGGGGACTGATACCTGTTGTTCGCAGCACATTATCTACCGTGGTAAGAAAGTGCGACCCAGAAAGCTGGCGAACCGACACATTCACAGCAACGGTCAACGCATTGCCCGTCGCCTTCAGCCATTTTTGCTGCTCTCGACAGTAGCACCGCTGAGTCAAAGTGATGTCGAAACAAGGCGGCTACCTTTTTAAGTAACGCATCACCTATCCGATAACCTAAGCCATCGTTGATAGACTGAAAATTATCAATATCTATTATTAAGACTGAAAAAGCCGTGTCACGTTTAATCAAACGCTCCATTGTTTCAAGCAGAGATCGCCGATTAGGTAAACATGTTAAAGGATCATGGTAAGCAAGGAACTCTGTTTTCTCAAACAACTGAGCATTATCGAAGCCTACCGCAATATTCAACAAAAAAGCTCGATTAGTCGAATATCTATTTCACTCAATAGACGGCTAGTTTCTATGCGAACAATGAGCTCATCTTGGCGAGGTGACTGCAACCATGACACTTTACGAAGTCATCAGCACCATATAGTTGTATTTCTGCCAATTTTTTCAATGGTAAAATTTGCTTTAACCAAGCGTAACTGAAGGAGGCTTATAATCGCACGCATTATCGAGCCCTCTTCAGCTGATATTCTTTCTAACAAATAACCCACTTTTACTTTTCGAAATTTCTCTATTATCTTCAAAATAGAGTGATGGAAATCATTGATTAGCGATAAGCCTGAATATCTATGCAGTAACTTTAGGTTATACAAAAGTGGGTTTACATGTATTTGGCGGTCAGACACTAGTATCAAGTTGAAACCTTGACTTTTAGCAGCATCTCTTTTAGCGGCAAAACGTTGCATAATTTCAGGTTTTAAAAAAAGCTAGCAGGCTTGATTTCGACGAAAGTAGCAACGCCTGACACATTAATTAAACGAAAATCTGGGGTATAGGGGAGGGTTTTGGCTTCGTAGTTGTAGTGAAACCCTATAGGCTGGGCTTCAAAAGACTGAATATCATTCGAATATTCAAAGTGAAAGCAGGCATCGAATTCCAAAGTCGATTCGACGGTTAGGACATTGCCGTTCTTGGCACTAGCGAACTCATAGAGATTTTTGACGCGGGAGTGACGGAGCTTGCGGCGGTACATGGCTCCACCCTTTTATGTAGTTTAATTATATAAAAGGTAGCTCATGCCAGTTATTTGAGAATTATGCCAACTAGTATTGAAAACGACAAGAAATTGTCGTTTCCACTTCAACTTGACATAACCAATACGAAAAAACAGTCACTTACACCAAGAATTCCACCGCAAAATGACATAAGTTTTCCACTTTTAAATGACATAAAGTAAAACGATCGTTTGCTTCGGTAGCAAAATGACGTTATAAAAAAACATCATGATAAACAGCTCTTGGCCGCAGCACAGGATCAAAACTGCTGAGCATTCCGCTAAGATGGGATACCCAATGCCTTTCGTTGAATTCAGGCTTTGAATGTCTCAAAAGGGTCACTGGTTATATGGCTGATCAGGCCCCACGCCATGTTCATATTCTCTTCAAATTTGGCATAGGGATGTGTTTTTGGGGGTCAATGTTTACGCAATAAACATAGGCCCCCTTTTCCCGATAAGGTAAGCCTTTCTGCTTTTTCGCCAACCGACGCTGCAAATGGCTCGGTTTGGCCTCGTACCGATTCAAATGTAAGGTTCATGCTCATTATCAACTAGCTTGGCAAAATCCTCAGGCTCACCCCTGACCATGAATCACCTCTACATCTACTAAATACGTATTTCGCCCCACACGTTTGAGATCTGCCCAGGCAGCATCAAGGGTCGCCATCTTGAGCGGCCGCCCAATATCAAGCATGCGCGGCAGCAGCTCAATGATGCGTCTACTCGTATGAGTGAACTCAATAGTTCCATAAGGGGTGCGGTGCGTTCCTTTGCGTCCCGTTGTCATAATTGTTAGACGATCGACCGGGATTTGTGAGATGGCCCCATACTCTGAAAGGGCGGACTCCAGTGACACGTAGCTGTACTCGCCACGGCGCATAGCACGAGCGATTTTCTCCAGCCGATAGGTGTCGGGAGTGCGCGAATGAGCATAGCAATAGATACCTCGGGTAACGCCTTCGAGTATCCCGTGCTTACGCAATCGGTTGATTCCTTCCTGAAGGGTTTTTGGTTTATCTTCATGAAAGATCTTTGCTAAGTCACTCAGTGTAAATATATTTCTCCCGATTTTATCCCAATCATCCAGTCGCTGCCGAGCTGTCATCTGATTCATAAGTATACACCTAAACTATATATTTGTAGTTTAGGTGTACGAAAGTGCGCCCGCAACGACTGACCAATATTTGACTGCTAACGAAATGCAGCGCTTGATTTATAAGAGTTCATTAAATCAATGGCATGTCAGGCAATACGCTCGTCCTCATGTGCACTGGGTACTATCCGACCCTATAAAAAAAACCCTCCAAGAAATCTTGGAGGGTTTAGAACCATTGCTGCCTTGCGGCGGTGTGTATCATTACCGTTGCTGGCTTCCAGTCCTAATATCAGCTGCCTATTCGGCGGTTCACGCACTCAGATGCATATGCGCACCGTTCAATCATTTTTCAGCTGCCTATTCGGCGGTTCACGGGCACCTCTGCCCTTGCTTCCTCTACGTGCTTTTTTCAGCTGCCTATTCGGCGGTTCACTAGACCTAGCTAGCAGTTTAAATATAGACATCAACGAGATAAGTACAAAATGATAAAAACACACTTTTTAGCGTAATTCAGGCAAGTAATTGATAAGTATAATAATATATATTCTGAAAATATTTAGGTAATCTGCTTAAGGTTTGGCACCGAACCCGAGTATGTATACTGTGTAGCAAGCCCGTAACTATTGTAGTTATTATACTTGCTTTCTTCGCCAAGTGCTTCAAGCTGCACATACAGTGGGAAGCGCTGGCCTGACGATCGGCTATCAATTGGAATTACGTGGCATTGATCAACGAAGCGATCTGATACGGCACTGCTAGGCATGAACGTCTCGCCACGTTTTTCAGCCCGGTTTTTGCTGCGGATGAGCCGTCTCTTAATTTCTCCCGGAAAAGATTTAGCAATATGCTGATTTCTAATAAACCTAACTTCTTCTAATTTCTCTGGAACCATTTTAATATCACTAACGTCAATAAACCCTTCGTCCGCCATATTCTTAAAACAGCGCGCTGATGATAAATAAGACAAAGCATTAATATCTTTACTCACGAAAGCGATTGAATCACCAACTGTGCCCGTAGCCCATGATGGAAACGAAACACCAATGCCGGAATTCGTTATTTTAGGGCCGCTTATAAACCCATGTAAGCAAGCAATACACCTCCCTGCTAAAAATGCGTGATTGCCTGAAGGCATTAGATATTTTATGCAAAAAAAGTATCTCATTTTTCACCCTTCTTTATTCCTTTTTGGAACATCCCCCCCTTCACTAGCACTGACATCACGTAGTGTGCATTAGGGCTGGCCTGCCTGGTTTTAATCATTTCCTCCGTGATATTTGTAATTTCGTTTAACAGCGAGTAAAAATCTTTCTTCGTAACTGGTTCACGCATAGCTAAAACCCGACTACGATCTGCACCGTATTCACTCACTCTCAAAGGGTATTCAGCCCCTTCATCTAGCCACCAGTCATCAATTTTTTGAATTGCTGCTCCGACTTTATAAGCACCAAAGCTAACTGCTTGACGACCATCGTTCATCGTGCTTTTCATAAACTGCCTAGACGCACTTCCGTTGCCTCTATCATCTTTCTCAACAAATAATTGACTGGGGAAAATTTCTTGGCAAAATTCTGTTTTTATTTTGGCAGCTACATCAGCAAAAAGAAATTTTTGTGGGCAAGAAAGTGCCTCTTCAAACTCAACTGCAAGCCCTTCTAATGATTTAAGCTCATCTCCTTCCCAAGAGGATCCCCACTCTTTATACTGTGCATCTTTAATACAATAGTTTTTTAAATTAGACGTAGAAACCTCCACAGCTATCCCTCTTGCAACTTTATTTTTCCAAAGCCATTCAGCTGAAAGAATATTTTTAGCATATCGAGTTGCTAGCTCTTGGTATCCGCCCAAGTTTCTATAAGTATCAGAGAATTCTTTTAATGCTTTTGTCGCTTCTGCATTATCACAGATATTTGGCTCTAAGCTGTTTGCAATGATGCGTAAAGAAAAACGACAATACAACGTATCGACTAGCGGTGGTACATAACACGTTTCGAGCATTATAGGATTAGAAAAGCCCAAATCGCTCGTTTCTTTAGCACGCGCAGTCCCGGATGCCATATAGCCATCGCTAAACGTTGCCTTGGGGCCACGAAACCGCGTCACTTCCGCTTGCAACGGCTCAAATTCGCTCGAATCTGTCCGGTAATAAAAAACCGCCTTACCCGGATTGAGAGAGCGCTCATAGCTAAGATGCCTGAAAGAGTTCATCATGCCGACCTGCCTATGCTTTTTTCATCAGCATAGTAAGGTTCTGGCTTTTCAACCTCCAAAAAGCGTTTTTAAGAAAGTCAGCTTTACCATTGAGCCTGACGCTTGCCGGTGACAACGTCTCTGTTAGACCTACCAAAGGCTCAGCATAAGCATGGAGCTCCCTGTGTGAACCAGACCGATAGCAAGGTTCTTCAAACAACTGATAGCCACTCATAGCAGGTAAATGATGGGGATGCTTGGACAACCATGCCACCAAGCTGTCGATGCTTTGCACCTGTTTTTCTGAGTCGACAACCCAACGACCCTCGTCCGGCAGAAGCGATATGGCTGCCAATAAACTGTTCGCATCTCCATGTAGTTGGCACCACTGTAAGGCTTCATAAAGTGGCGGAGGCTGCATAGTCCCCCCAGCGAACCTCCCGGGGAGTGCAGACTGCAGCATAGGCAATTCGTCATTTCCAAGCGGGGTATCGTGCCCATCCTCTAGTCGATAGCGAATAACTAAATCCATGCGTAAATCGCAAAAGCGCATATCAATAAGACCTGGCCGCTTGGGAGCCTCACCTGGCTTCGTTGGTGCCAGATACGGGGCAGGTATCTTGGCACCCGAGGAGGACTCATACTGCCGCAAAAACCAAGCAACTCCTTCAAAGGCAATGTTCCGTTTAAGGATGCTTCGTAAACGTAGCTGGTAGTTATAGACGGTTCCCCATACTGCCAGCAGTGAAGGCAAACCCACTAGATAGGGACAAGATAACGCCTGTGCATCGAATACATGTAGGTTTTTTAAGTGAAGGTAATAATATGGCTCTTCAGCCATAGCTTCGTCTTCTTTTATTTTCATCCCAATCAATAAGGACTTAAGCTGAGCCTTGAAAGGAATTAATAGCTCTGGATGATAAGCAAAGCTTTGCGTTTGGGGATACCTCACCAAAATACTGTGTAATTCTTTATTAATCTCAGGTAGGATTTCAAGTAAATCCTCGTCAGGAGCAGAAATCAAAAGGCATGCTGAATTGTTCTGCCGTTCTGAAAGCGCTTCTCCTCCTACATTTCGCCAATAGCTAACTGGGGATAGCCATTCAGATAAAGACTGCCTCAGCAACTTAATAGCAGAACGCCTATGATCTCGCCTCTTCTTTCCGGTCAACAAGCTTTTACTTTCAACAATTTCAGTACATGCCAGGATAAACGATTTGCTTCTTAAAGAACTGTGATGGAAGTCTACAAAAAAGACTCCAGAAGAATTTTCATTTTCTTTATTTTGGCTACAGGCTAATAGTCGAGGGGGATAACTAAGAGCAGAGATATTACCTCCAAGCGAGGATGCTAAATCTCCAACACTTGAAGAGTGCCAATGTTTTATTGTTGCAAAATCTCCACATTTATTACGCCGAGCAATTTGAATGTCGGCCAGTAATGAATGTGATGTGACAGGTGTAATACTGACATCCTTTCCTTGATAAAGAAAGGTAACTTGCACCGAATGCCTTTCCACATAAGAGGGTGATAAATTTTTAGTGAAATAATTATCAAAAAGCGACTGAAGGTAAGTCCATTGACCATCAGACATACCAAGATTCATGAATTCTTTCCGCCATTGCTTGTTATTATCTAAAAAAATAGCGGCCAAACAGTAAACTACACCCTTAAATATAAAATTAGCTCCAAAAAGCTTTGCTTTATTCACAGCTGCTGAGTTGTGTGACCAGCCCAAACGACTCACGCTATTATATGAAGAAACAATACTGTCCGAGGGCTTCTCAGCTTTTACTAACAATCTCTGATGTGCGACACGTGTATCAGGATGCTTTAGATTATGTGAGTGCAGCCACTGTACTTCTTGAGCACAACTTTCGATATACTGCCAATCTTTGAGTGTTTCAATTGCTCTTTTTTTATTCAACAAATCGGGAGCGTCTTGACGCTTATGCGATAAGTTAAGCAACACCAGAATAGCAGCGTTAACATCTTCAGAAACCTCTAGCGGCTGCGTGTAGGGAGCGAAAGCTTTACGAATTGCTTCTGAGCGGTTTGGCTCATCCAATTCCAACAACGTACTTAACGACATGACGTTACCACGCTGGTAAATAATTATTATAGCTGCTTGCCTCAACCGGTATTCGTGACTGACGCAACTCCATGATTTCTCTTAAGTAAAATACTCCTATACCGTTCACTAGCTTTTCATGTGATTTAAATTTGACCGCGCATTTGAGATACCCTTCTTCATATAGACGGTATGCTTGCTCATACGACGTGCCAAGCAAAATCGCGGCTTCCGGCATACTGATGAGCAGATCTGCGACGTTTGGCACACGTGATTGCGGATTCTGATCAACCAATCGTGCTAAAAAATTCTCCAATGGCGTCAAGACGAAATCGCTTTCTGGATAAGCCTTCAACAGCAGACGCGAAATGCCGACAATGTTGCCAAAAACATCACGAAATGAGGTTTTATTATAATCACATACTAATTTCTCGCCTGAAAGCGCCGCTTGCTGCTCTAGTTCCTGTGTAAACACTTCAGGCCAATGCGTGAAATACTCGATAGCCCGCTCAATCGTAAGAGTGGGAACCTGATTACTAGCATCTAACGTTTTATATGCATACAGCTGGTACCACAACAGACATGCTAGGCGCAAACTGACTGAACGGATGTCGAGTAGAGGGTGGTTTGAAGGCGAAGGCTCACCTACTACGAGGCGGCTAGCGATAAGCTGCCATTCGTCTGCTGGCTCCGTGTCAGCATTTCGAAGATCAAATCCGCAGCGGCAAGTATGCAAACATTCAGAATGGGTGTAATTTAATTTCTCTTCGCATTTTGGACACTCATGTAACATCTGTTTGCCATGATTAATACAAGCTTCGTAGGGCATCCAGTGCCATTCTTGCCGAATGTAGTTGGCTTCAGTGAGGCAATCAGGGCAGACAGGTATCCCCTTTTGGCGAACTAACGCTCGGGGTACATGGCTACCTGCATAAAACACGCTACTGTAGCGTGAACAAAATTTCTCGCTGGAATGCATGACTGCCAAGTGCAGTAGCGGAAGTTTTTCATTATCTGTTAGCGACTCCACTAGCTTGAGCGCCCTGATGCGTCGACTACTACTCTGAGCCGCGTGATAAACATTCAAACGGCTCAACTCTTCTGGGAACGCCCCTGCCGCTTCATGATCATGCAGTTGCAGCCAGTCTTTTATCGCTCGACTAAGCTGCTGATAGTATTCGAAGAAATTTTCTTGCGATAGACGGAGCATGTAGCTCTCAAGTGACTCGTTAATGAACGGTCTTGGGCGGACAAGCAATTTCATGGCAACCACCTGCTAAGATATCCTTATCAAACGTATAGCAGCTATCCACCATAAAGCATAAATTTTTCTAAAAAATATTGGCCTATAAAGCTCATCGCGCCTTCTCAATGATCAAAGGCTGTAATGTCAGCGCCGCTCACGCCTAACCGTTGTCACTACCATCGAATGAGCACACCTGGTCAAACAACACAAAAGCCTTGGGCTTATGCCTAAGCTAGAAATTAGATGAGCTTAAACGGCTCAATATCTCGAAAAATGCCTGTTTTGGTCATGTCACGACGCAGCGTAAACGCTTCTACTGCCGCCACCGGGTCGACCTGTTCCAACTGATCGAAGTGAATACGGTTCCACTGTTCTCGGGTGACCTTGATGCTGTAAAGGTACTGATCCCGCGTACCGCCGGTGGCGGGATCAACGACCTGTCGATACCCAGACACTCGCGCTTCTTGAACGTGCGGCAACCGCACAAATACGGCCCCCAGAACACGAAAGGTAATGCCATCCACATGGTCGCGGTATAGCGTCCGTTGTCGTGTGGCACTGAGCGATTTTGGGGTAAGCTTGAGTGCCTTAGCAGGCATCGTCCATTCTCGATCCGGCATCTCATCGTCAGATGGCAGGTCAATATCCAGTGCTATCGTGGTGTCGTCGCTGCCTAGATCAAAGTCAATCACCGTCTCCCGGGGCCAGTCGATCTCCTCCAGGCGTTCCTGAAGCGTGAGTGTCATATCATCACGTTGTCTGAACACGCCCTGCTCTTCGCGCTGCTGCCGAGCAAACTCAGCAGCCTCAAAATCGGCTTTGCGATGCTCCCAGGCACGGTAGTCATCATTAAACTGGGCCTGATGACGTGCGTTATCGGCCTCATGTTGACGGCGTACCGATGGCCACAGCGCTTTCCACCATGGAAGAGACACAGACTTAGGCGGTTTAGGTGGACGCTCAGCAAAATGGCGTGGTGCGTAGCCACGGGATTGAGGGGAAAGTGTATCGAGGTGCAGCCGGCCTAGGCGAATAATATCCGCGTTTAATTCATCGCAGAGTGTTTTGAGCTGTGCACGGATATCGTCGTTTGCATGGCGACGTAGCCAGCGCACGTCCTTGTCGTTGAGGGGGGAGCCATCTTCAAATAGGTAGCGGACGTTGCCGTCTTGATTAACCGATAGCCGTAGCCCCAGCGACTCGCCTTGCCTGATGCGCTCTTCCAGCGTTGCATGGGTCGAGGATGTTCCCAACTGCCTTTGTCGTGAGGCCTGGGAAGAACGGGAAATCTTCGTTCGATAGGCCAGCCCTGTCCCAGGAAGTCCGGCATGTGCATGCGCACCTCGTGGCCCCATGCTCACACTCGCACCGCGTGGGCCGACAGAGAGCCCCACGCCACGCTTGCTGATATTCAATCGCACGCCGGGCGCAAGGGAAATGCGGCGCTGGAAGCGAAAAGCCATTGGAACTCCTTGAAGATGGGATTTTACATCATTGATTCACGCGCCGTTGATCACGTTGACCCACTACACAGTACCAGCGTGCTTCTTCCTCTTGCCGCCGTTTAATCGCCGCCTGCATCGCCTCTTCTGAGGTCGCATAGCGAGTGCGTGACGTACCGTAACTGAACTGCGCACTGCGTTTTTTGCGTGAGCCGTCGGGCATCAGCTCATACCAGGCGGCAACCCAGAGTGTTGTTCCAGTGGGGCGTTCGTAGTGGTAAACGCCCGTGATCGGGCCTGCCGGCTCTTCACGATGACGCGCGACGGAGCGTGCATCTACTAACAACAGCTCTTTCCAACGACGTGCGCCCCAAACCTCTCTGCCCCGCTGGTCTCGATAAGCAATGCACCGCTCAAAGGTGTCGTACTCATTGGCTAAGCGGGAAATCGACTTGGTTTCGGGTTTCCCCGATGGGCGCGGCACACGCACAATGGGGTTACTGTGGCTTTGTGGCCAAGATACGTATTTGGTGCTTTCCCATAGCTGGGGTAGCGATAACGGCGCTCTCATTGATGGACGTTACTCATGGACAATTCACTACACATCTCAGCGAAAACATTTCTCTGATCTACCGCTTAGCTCGCTAGCGTTCCTTGTTCGTTCCTACAGCTTTTGAACACTACTAGGAAATATACAAACTGTGTGCCGAAACTCTCTCTAACCTGCTCATAGGTCGCTACACGTGCTTACTTCTTTCAAAACAAGCAAATTTTAGATTTTGGCACCAACAAACAGCTTTTCAACGTCAACTATCGGCCAGGAGCGGCCTTTCAGCTTTGCCTGATATAACGCCAAAACGAAGGGGCACATCTTACGCGTCCGCCTTCCGTAACTTGTTAAATATCACCTTAATTGAGATTTCTTCCACTTTTAGGAAACTCGGCTGGTATGAAGTTTACAGACTCTTCAAGATACCACTCACAAACTCTTTTGGAGAGAGCATCACCTTCCAAGGCGGTCCCTCTGGCAAAGAGGTCAAATTTTTCTTGAGATTCAGAAAATGACCCTAAGGTTGACTCAACGAACCCATGTATTGCGTTATTCCTTTTAATTCTCCAAGAATCAACCTCATTAAACAGGTCCGAACTATCGTTGAAGCAGTCCTTACTCTTTTTTAAGAGCTTTTGAAATGAAAAACCTTTAGCCTTAATACCAAGACTTTCCAAGTAATTGAAAAGGCAATTACTAATCAAGCACTCTTGCAAGGTAATCGCCTCAAGATTAAAGCCTGAATCAATAGCTATCTCGATTCTTTTTATCGTTTCGCGATGCGCTACGTCTCTTTCCTTTATCTCCTGAGACGCTTCTTCAAAGGAAAGGTCGTTAGATATCGACTTGTGTAGTGACTCGAATAATGAATACCCTCTTTCACCGACTGAGCTCCTATCGATTTCTTTTTGAAACTCAGAAAACTTGATGTGAAATCCATTTATAAACGCATGAACGAAAACCCATTCACGTGGGATCCATTCAAAATATTTTTTTGGCGATTCGGGCTCAGAGATCCCCATCAAGGAGTGCCCAATGTGATATATCCACGTGTATGCTGCGTGAATTAAGCCAGCTACATGAATATAGGTTCTATAGCCATCCGGATATACCTGAGCAACTTCGGGGGACCAATCGATCAGGTTTTGCCTCTGCAACCATAAGGACATCTCCTTCCCGGTAGCTTTGGTTTCCAGTATGTCAATGAGCAAATCAAAGATTTCTCTGGGCTGAGGCGATTGATCGAGAACCCCATCGCAATTGAAACACGTTGAGAGGTTTACACAGAAAGCTTCTAAGTCAAGACGGCCCTCTTCATTGATATGTTCATAGCTCTTAACAAACTCGAAAAATCTTCGCTGCTCCTCCAGTATCTCCTTGCTCATACGGATATCCAACTCTTTCTGATCTGTGGGTTTATAGAATTTAACGCTCAAGCTCACCTGCGGCTCCGCCATAGCACAGCGGAGGCGGAGACGTCAGGTACAGTTTGTTGTTCGGCGGCGCAGGACCGCTCACCTGTCTTCCTCACCCGGGATGACGATAGCCTTGGAGCCATGAAGTATCGACCGATCGCCGCCTTCATAGCGGGACGTGTACGGCCCGATTTTGTTCTCTAAGAAATCGAACCAGCGCCGCCCAAGGGTGTCGATAAAGGTTACGAGTTCATTAGGCGCCCGATCACTGTAGGACGGATTCCAAATTATCTTTGGCTCATTCGACTGCGTGACCTCAACATAGCGATTGACGGTGACATAAAGGAAACAATCAATTGAGGAATAGGAGTGCACCAATGCGTCACAGGCGAGAGCGTGAACGAGGCCTGGCGCCAAACCAGTGAACCCATCATTGACGAATATGAGCACTCCGTTGGGACTGTTGATCCGAAACTTCTCTTTCGTTTCCCGAATTTGCCTATTGGCCTTTTTGAGTACCCGTAGAATGGCGGGCCTTGCAAGGCGAACGAACCCTTGATGAAACCACGCTGGATATTGTCCATCACCTCCTAACAAAAGCGGCCGCCATGAAGGATCTTCTGCAGTAAGCCGCGTTAAGAGATCCTCGAACCCGCGCTTGGCAGATTTAGAACGTAGGAACTCGGTCTCGATTTCCTTCAACTCAAGTACTACAGCATCTTGCTCGAACAGATAATCGGCGTTATCAAAATCGGGAGATTTCGGGAGATCATCCGAGATTCGTTTCCCGCCTGAGATCGATACGAACTCGTCCCAAGTGGCCTCGACGGACAATGGCTCATGTGGCCCCACGTCCCTAAATCCAGGAATTTCACTCATCGTTGACACCACGCTCTCAAAGCTGACGAACGCTTCAATCAGCCGACGCGTCAGCGGTCGGCTGGATTGGTTTGTTAGCCTCTCGTATGACCAGAATAGGAGAAGTTCCTATTTCCTTATATTCATAGATGGCTTTTGCTCTTTTAACTAAACGCTTATCCTCAGACATGATTGCTGAGCAATATGCGCCCATCGCTATATGACCAGCATCACTTCTTACGTTATGAATTTTGTTTAGTTTTCTGCATTTTTTCTCTGCTTGAAAACCTAATATATCAAGCACCGAATTGCATCCAATTATTCCGAGATAAATTGGCCAAATGCCGCAACCTTGTTTATCGATGGGATCAAAGCCAAAAAATTGATCACAACTAATATCTGCCCCGTGCATCGTTGGGGATATTATTTCCCAAATTTTCTCAATCTGTTTCTCGCCTGATATACTACCGATGGAGCCTTTCTGATCTCCGAAAGCCGCCCTAGTCTTATGGATATCATTTCCATTTGATATCATCTCATCGATCATGGAATCAAATTCGGGCTTTATCTGCTTAACTTGGTCAGTCATTTCTGTAGTATCAAAAGGCAAGTCAGAAGTGAGCCTTAAGATTTGCTGTGCGAATTTTTCAGAGAGGTCCTTTAATGGACCTTCGTCTCCACCACCGTTAACCCATACCTGGAATGGGTCGAAAATGGAGTCATCGAAATCTACATCACCGGTTGCTTCAATGTAGCTATCATAATGTTCATATGGGGTTCCGTTCTCAATTAACCTAGCTTCACCAGTAATTTTCCAGTTATCGTCAAGAACAAGGTCTAATAATTTTGCATCTATAGCATCGAGAACACCTAAATATTTCTCAGATTTATTAGAGCGTAGAATCTCTGCAAAGTGCTCTTTTGAGTAAACCCAAGTTACATCATCTCGCTTACTCAGGTTGATAATGCCCTGCAACTGCAAGCCGATGATATTTTGATCTAGGTAAATTAAAGGCTTACTCATAACTCTCCATAAAGGCTAACGCTTGCAGCATGCGCGCCCACGGAATGGAGCCGAAGGCGCAATGTAGTGGGCGTCGCCGTGCCTGCACTGGTTATAAGTCATTTCACTACTCTCAAATAAGGAGGAAGCCTCTTCCCTCCGGCCCTTTGAGTATCCTCACCCAAGAAGACTTTCCGAGCCTCGTCTAGGACCCCTTCAAGTTCTTTAAGATAGTATTCGCAAAGCTCCTCGATAGACTTTTTCTTCAAATCGTCATCATCTGGAACCGGCAATTCGCTGAAGTGCTGCTGAACCTTAGCCATGCTTTCGGGGAGTTCATCGTAATACTTTTCCTTTGTCCCATCCGGCAATTCGATTTCCCACCCACTACCGCCAGTTTGATCTCCAATGAAAAATCCACTGGCTCCTGGGGGAGGTGTTCCCAACTTTACCATGTCAGAAGATGAGAAGTTGACTGAGGCAGATGTGCTGACCGGCAGTTTTCCCTGTTTGAGTATTTCGTTTCTCAGCGTGACGAAATACTTCATCAGAACATCAGACTTCATTTTTTCCTGTATCGGTTGATACCAAGCATCAAACCGATCAGAACCAACAGGCGTTTTAAGGTTCTGAATTACGAAAGTCACTGAACGGCCAAAAACGACCAAGTTTCGGATGCCCGAATACCTCCGGTAGCGATTTCTCGACGTGAGATCCTCGTAGCCAAACCTAGCAGTTTGGAGCGTTTCTTCAGCCTTCTGAATTATCGCCCGAATTTCATTACTCACTCAGAACCTCAATGACTTATAACGCAGAGCTTACCGGCGTGACGAAGGAGCGTACGGTAGAGCATCTTGTTTTGTGTTGGCCCCCATTTGCAAGAGGTCTATAAAATCTGTTCCAGCAGCACTTTTGATTGGGAAATCATTGACTTGAAGCTCCCGAACAATCTTAGGAAGCCGGTGTATAATTACTCCATGCTCTGCGATAAGCGCTACTTCCTGCTCAGATTTGACGTTATTTATAACCAGCTCCGACGACCACTCCCCGCTCCACAGAGTTGCCATAAGTGAGCGCTTCTTGGTGGCATGGAACTTTCCCTCCACCCATTCGGCAACACCTTCAACAAGTTCTTCCTGTGAACGTGCTGCGCTATTCGCAGCTCGGCCTGTTTTTCGTGCAGCTTTGGGCACCTTGGAGATGTAGCTTACCGGTCTCATTGACGCCTGTACCTCAACATGGCGACAAACTGGGCTTTCCCCTGATCTGAACTTTACGGCGACCAAATCAATCTCGTTGACGCCAAGACGGATTCCACGGATAGTGAAGTAACCCTGCCTATTCAGCCATTCCTCAACAATTTCTTCGGCCAAAAGGGCCATAAAATTACCTCGTTACCGACACGCAACAGTTATTATACATCCCTCTACATAACCTGAATGAACGCACCGCCGAGTTCATTCAGGTTATACAGCCCATCATTCACGATCTACCCCATTGAAATTAAAATAAATTAATTATAAATAGGCAGCATAACATAGATTATCGTGCCGGCTGCATAACACGGCTGAATCAGCATGCAGCTTTCGCCGGAAGGGCCGCTTTGGGTCGATTACAGCTCCCTATTCACCTCAACGTAGCTTTCATTCGGCATATTAAGAAATTGAAATTTGTCACTGCTTTCAACGAAAGGGTGAGATCTAGGCGAATTGTTTATTCATGCATCGTGAAGCTAGGTCGTGCGTGCAATGCGCACAAGTCGCTACACACCATTGAGACTGCATGTTATTTGGCAGATTTTTTTGTGTTTCTTCTTTACACCTTGCTTTGCCTCCTAGCGCGCCTAGCCACTGTGCGTGGCTTTCTTTCATCTTTGCTTTTGCGGTTTCTAGTAGCACATACGGCAACAATAAGCTGCGCTCTGATAAAGGCACTCGGTAGAAGCCAAAGGCCAGAACGAATTTGATTGCCTTGTTAAGTGGTCATTCGCAGGTAAACCGAGGCTTTCTGAAACCAGTTACAATCCAGCTTTCTGAGCGCTCATTCCAGCGAGCCATTAGCGTGTAGATGCAGGATGAATTGACTGTCTCCCCGCCTGTTACTGTGGTGTTTGTATTAATCCAAGAGCCCGGACCATACGATGTTACGCTCCCTGTAGTGGTGGTAGTAACGGGGGTTGTGAAACTTGAATTCATTACCCACTGAAAAGCTCTTTCGTTATCACCCATATCGATGGCATTTGAAGGTGGGCCGTAATCTAGGGCAGCTTCACGAATGTCTTTTCCAACGTAAGATTCCATGATCTGCGAAGCGCAGCCTGCGATAAAAAGGGCCGTGACGAGAACTATTCCTACCTTTGCCATAATTACCCTCTGAGATTATCAGGTACCCACGTATCGGTGTTTATACACCCTCTACATAACCTAAATGAACACGGGGGAGCGTTCATTTAGGTTATGCCGCCTATCATTTATGTTCTATTCCATTGAAATTAAATGCAAATGGATATGAATAGGCTGCATAACACAACTGAACCAGTTGCCGAGAGGGCCGCTTTGGGTCGAACCCTGACTGTAAATTAACCTTAGCACATGACGAGCGTTAATTGAGCCATTCTTTGACCTCCACCTGATGGAGGATCATGCCATGAACGTTCCGACTGAAATCTCATTTACACCTTGGAATAAAGGCAAGTTGGTTGGGCAGAAGGCGCCTCTGCGCCTTCGTGATATCTGGGCTATACGTGTGCGCCTGCAGCTGGCCAAAAAGACGAGAGACCTTGCCCTCTTCAACCTAGCCATCGATAGCAAATTACGAGGCTGCGACCTCGTCAATTTACGTGTACGAGATATTGCTCATGGTGCGTGCATATCCCCACGAGCCATCGTGATGCAGCAAAAAACGCATCGACCTGTCCAGTTCGAAATTACCGAGCAAACTCGGATCGCTATTATCGACTGGATACAGCTTGCTCAGCTCAGGAGCGAGGACTTCTTGTTTCCCAGCCGAATCAATAGCGCAAAGCATCTGTCCACGCGCCAATATGCCCGTATCGTGAAAGCCTGGGTCACCGAAATAGGTTTAGATGCTTCAATCTATGGCACGCATACGATGCGCCGCACCAAAGCGTCGCTGATATACCGTCGCACTAAAAACTTAAGGGCAGTGCAGCTGCTCTTGGGTCACACGAAGCTGGAAAGCACCGTTAGATATCTAGGGATAGAGGTAGATGATGCGTTGGAAATGGCAGAACAGACAGAGGTTTGATATGGATAAACGACGGCCTATCCTTAGCCGTCGTTGTCCGGCCAAAAGCGGTATTTTAGGTAACACTGATTTAACGCCGCCCAAAACCAGAAGCAAAAAGCAGGTAACGAAGGAGCGGCGCTTTTTGCTGCCATTGTTGATGGGATTGATACTCATTTATCCTTCTCCCCCAGCTCAGCCCGTTTGGTTAAGCTGAAAAGGTGGCCAAACCTAACAGGAGAAGACTCAATGAACTTTTACACTAGCACTCATCGCCACTACTGTGGAATTGACCTACATGCCAGAAGCCTTTGGTGAACCACCGCAATAAGTGTGCCTCAATAGGTGTTTGCTGTAAGCCACTTACAGCCAATGATGACAGATGAAGTAGGATCACTGGCTCAGGGGCTTGATATTGGCTGCTTGCGCGGCTAATAAAACTCCTACGGCCTATTGACAGAGAGAAGGCTCATAGGTGTTAGGCATATTTCACTTCAGCAATAGTAATATTAAAAGGCCAATGATAATGATCCATGGCCAAACAGGCGCACGTGTATACCTACATGGTGCCGGTTGAGTTATTGCTCTAGTTTCATGCAGTTCATCTCGCAAGCTATGGAGTTCATGCCTAATTTCATTTTGACTATCAGTGTCTGCATCCTCTATGCGTTTCGACAAGCGCTCCACTTTTTCTACAATATCTTGCGCCACGGTATTGATATAATTATCCTTGCCCAAAAATGGTTCGACAGCATCTACAAGCTTATCCATTTTTTTCTCAACACGCCGGACTATCGCATCCGGAGCATTGCTGTACTCCGAATCCTCATCTGCAAACCATTCTGGATGTTCCCTAAGTTTACGCTCTTCGACAGCATTGTAGGTATTCGGAGCCCTCATAGATGAATGAGGATCGGGAACTTTCCAAGCTAAATCGCGTAATACTTCCCGACTCTCCGCGTTACGCCACAATTCGTTATTTTCAGCCATCGCATCGAAAGCAAGCCCGCCATCTCGCTCTATAAACGTGGGCCAGTCCTTGTACTGCCAAGGGTAGAATCTTCGGTAGAACGACTCTCTTTCCGATGGGTCGTTGGAGGAAAGAAGTTTATCATCGGCCTTTAGAACATCAGCAAGACGCGTTCTAAGGAAGTATGAATATGCCAGTGACCTGCGTCCGTTCTTGGGTTCCTGCTCAATTCTCCATCGCTCCAAGACTTCTTCAGGATTGTCATAGCCAACGGGTAACGCGGTGTTCTTCAGAAGTTCATACAGCACCCGGGCATTTGTCTTTGTTGTAGCTAAATGTCGCGCAAGCTCCCAAGCCAACGAGAATACTCTTGCATGACTAGACTCCGCCCAGCCGTCAAGAATCCTGTGGTCGTATTCAGCCGACATACGAGGATTTTTCCCTAACCAAATGAGCATCTTAATATATTGCTCTTCGGATATATCCGCAAATTCCTCTTTTCGTTCAAGCAGACATTCGAGCGCATCATCGTTTAGAAATCTGTTTTTAATCAACGCTTCAAGTTCTGCTTCTGAGCCACTCCGAATAAGCTTCCTAAGCTCGTCTTCCTGGAGCCAACCCTCATTAATTCGATTCATACGAGTACGTGGCCCAACATGTAGATTCGCTAGAGCAGCACACCGTGTTCCCACGTTACCTCGCCTGAACACCCTTCGAATCATTGGTAGGGAGTGGCCGAAGCGTGCAATAGCCAAGTCAATGAATGGATCCTTACGGCGAACCAACAAGTACTCCAGAATCTCAGGGGCTTCGAAAAGCCTAGGCGGCCCCTGATCACCAGTGTACCTGCGGGAAAATAACCAATCGTACGCAGCCTGTGACGAGCACTGGACAAGGAACGCCGCCTCTATTCGTTTCTCGCATCTATCCATTTTAAACGCCTAACAGTGTATTAGACTTCCCATCTTATGATTGAAAAAACGTTCCGGCACGTTTATCCGGCAAATGCAGCCTGTAAAAGTCTATAATATTCAAAATCATCAATTTCCATTAGGTTGTATCTCCAAAAATCGCGCGTCTGCTGCGTTTCCTGGAATAACCGCTTTGGGTCGAGCACCGATTGTAAATTATCCTTAGCACATGACGAGCATGAATTGAGCCATTCTTTGACCTCCACCTGATGGAGGAACATGCCATGAACGTTGTGACTGAAATCTCCTGTACACCTACACCTTGGAATAAAGGCAAGTTAGTTGGTCAGAAGTCGCCTCTGCGCCTTCGAGATATTTGGGCTATACGTGTGCGCCTACAGCTTGCCAAAAAGACGAGAGACCTTGCCCTCTTCAATTTAGCCATTGATAGCAAATTACGGGGCTGCGACCTTGTCAATTTACGAGTCCGGGATATAGCCCATGGTGCGTGCATATCCCCACGAGCCATCGTGATGCAGCAAAAAACGCATCGACCTGTCCAGTTCGAAATAACCGAGCAAACGCGTATTGCTATCATGGACTGGATACAGCTTGCTCAACTTAGAAACGAAGACTTCTTGTTTCCCAGCCGCATCAATAGCGCAAAGCATCTTTCAACACGCCAATATGCCCGTATCGTGAAAGCATGGGTCACCGAAATAGGTTTAGATGCGTCAGTGTATGGCACGCACACGATGCGCCGCACTAAAGCGTCGTTGATATACCGTCGCACGAAAAACCTAAGGGCAGTGCAACTGCTCCTGGGTCACACGAAGCTGGAAAGCACTGTCAGGTATCTAGGGATAGAGGTAGATGACGCGTTAGAAATGGCAGAACAGACTGAAGTTTGATGAGGCTGAACGACGGCCTATTTCGGGCCGTCGTTACTCGGCCAGAAGCGGTCTTTGAGGGACGTTGATTGATGTTTTGCTCTCTGGTAATGCTTACAACAGCAACGGAGATAAGCGACGTCAGAGCCTGCAGGGCTGAACTGCTTACGATTGTTATACAGTTTTATTTATCTATTTTTGTAAATTTCGTAACTTTTCTTTTTCTTCTAACTTTTTCCGTTGCATAAATAGGCCCAGCCAACTTTCTGATTTAGCAAGATTTGACTGAACAAGAGCAAAAATACTGATTATTGGGGCCGCAAAGAATACAAGCAACATTAACTGATAAATTAATTCATATGGCCATCCACTATCCACGATGAGTAGTACTACCACTATAAGCAAGAAAACATTTGAAATGATAGCCAGAACTCTCATTGTATCTCCAGAAACGTATAACGCCGCATTCAGCGGCTTGTCTGATGCAATTTTTTGTTAGGCGCATCTACACGCCCAACAAAGACTTTATGCCTTGATAACGGACTAAGCACTCCGTCTTTTACCAAGCCCCTTAGCAGGCCAACTCTAGTATGGCCTTCCATCAGGTGCAGTCCCCCGATAACTCCCGGCGTAAGCCCTTGGATGAACACAGGTGGACGCGACCATGTTTGATACCTTGACCAATGCGAAATTACGTCTTTCCGCTTATCGATGCACTGCCAGCCACGCTCTGCAAACTCCAAGGTACGGGACTCAACATTTCGGAACCAACGCATAAAACCTTCGTAGATAGTAGCCTTAATTATTTCTGAGGCAGGCAACGTGATAGAGGTCCAAGCTATGGCAGATAGATTAAGCTCTCCGTACTGTCTCTGAAACTCGTCTTTTCTGCCGTGGTGACAGTAGACCTGCTCAATTACCTTGAGCGGAGTTTCCGGAAGATAAACACGAATTGGATTGGCATATATGATTTCGGTTCTTTCGTCGTACCCTTGGCCGAGAAGATCGCTAAATTTCATGTGCGCCTAACAATTTTATTCATGCGAATGCGTGTTAATATTATCACCATTCTCTCAAAATTGCGTATAAACATAGAACACCTTTTCATAAACCATTTTTACCTAAACTTACAGTATTATACTCCAGAAATATGAGCACTCATATTACAGCCGGCACCTGAAAAACGCGCATTGTGAGCTTAGGGCTCCGCAAATATATAGTTTCGGGAACGTCCGCTCAGGGTCGAAATCTGCCTTAAGCAGCCCTCTGTACTCAGTCCAAAGGCGAAGCAAAACCACTTATCAAGATTTATGATCACCAAAATAGTCATCCGTCGCCACTAGCCCCAGGCGGTCATCTGTATTGAAGGCCTGCTCTCTGTCGCTATCTTCGCTGAACAAATTTTGCACACGGCGTTCTTGTTTGAAGTAAGCCAACGTGCTGAAAAAACAGCTTTCGCACAGGTGAACTTCATAACGCTCGCCGTCATGTTGAGCGCCATAGCCCCAATGGGCTTTGAGGGTGGCGTACTCAAGGTTGTCGTCTGCTACCCGTGTCGTGGTTAGGCATACATCGCACACCACATCGGTGACGGCTTCGACTTCTACTTTTTCAGTCACTTTCATGGCTATGCTCCTCGCCTACCGACCATGTGCTCACTAACATGGCATGTGCAATGCGTGTCTATCTCGGCGGATGCTCATCACCTGTGCGGGTGGCTGGAATAGGCTCTTCCATCTGCATAGCCTCCCAGTCCTCAATGCCTACAGGCTCAAATGGCTTCTCATATTTGCCAACCGAGCCCTTAAGCCGCTGCAGAGGGTCGCCGTTTGCTTTTACATCACTGAGCTCATTAGATTTTTCCATCTAAGTGCCTCCTGTAATGCGTGCGAGAGCATGAATGCATCATCGCAATAGACTCATTAACCTTAACCCACCCCAAGCGCTTTGACCACTGCATCAATCGGTTCGGCATAGAAGCTAGTTTGGAACTTGGTGAACAGCTCTCCGGGGATGGTGGGAATATCTATGGCGCTGCTCATGGGCAGGGTGACGCGCTTGCCACCGGCATCAAAAGCAACCTGCAGGCATTCCGCTAGGCTTGCGACGGGCTTTAGGCTGCCTCCCAGGCTCATATCACCCAGCACGACCATTTGGCTCTGAGTAGGTTTACCTACCAGGCCTGAAGAGAACGCGACCAAGCTGGCGAGCGAAAGGTCACGCAAAACGCCGCTATTTTGCAGATCGACCACATGGAGGTGAAAGTCGTGCTCTAGCACCTTACGGGCACCGCTAATGCGGCTGGCGTTGGCCTTGAAGTAATCAAAGGCCATTTTGACCTGCTCTTTGGCGGCGGTGGAGTTCCAGAGCCCTGACATGGCCAGCTTGCCGCTGCCCGCCGTGACCTGCATTTCGATGCGGTAAACCCCCGGCATGCCTTTATCGCTGAGGCCAATGGTATGCACCACGCCTGGCTTGCCCTGGCCTTCTGGAATCAGGCCGCCACCGCCCTGCTCTTTCACAGACACAAAGTGCTCTTCCAAGGTCTCTTTGTCGATGTAGCTGAAATGAACATCGTAAAACTCCATGCCACCAATCTTTTTCAGCTGCTCCTTCACGCGGCGGCGTACCTGCATGGCGTATTCCAGGCAATCGCGTACATCGTCTTTCATGTATTCCCCATGGGGGAACATCAGTTTCAGCAGGCCCGACACGGTTTTACGCACCGCAATCACGTCACGTTGGTTGAGGTTGTCACCCAACGAGAAGTAGCGATCAATAGCATCGGCGAAGTTGCGTTTGCGCATCTCACGGAAGAATTCAGCGAGGTAATCAACAATAAACCCATAGCGCTGAGTAAAAAACGAGGGCCGCATCTTGGGGATTTCCCAGCCGGGAATATAGGCATGGAAGCGATCAAAGAAGGCGGCATCAATCATGGCATCGGGGAATGGTGTCAATAGGTGGCTGGTTTTTACCAGCGACTCCACGCTTTGGTTGATGTTGCCCACAAACACCATCGAGGCTGAGGCTTCCATCTGTTCGCGCCCACGGGCAAAAGAACCAGAGGCCATGTAATCCTTCATGATCTGCACCCCATCCTTATCCTTGAACGAGATACCGGCCACTTCATCGAAGGCCACCAAATCCCACATGCCTACCAGGCCAATGCGACGCGAGCTCATGTTGTAGAACAGGTTGGCCACCGTGGTTTGCCCGCCAGAGACCAAAATGCTGTTGGGTGAGCACTCTTTATAGATATGACTTTTGCCTGTGCCCCGTGGCCCTAGCTCGCAGACGTTGTAGTTGTTCTCAACAAACGGAATCATCCGGGCCAGCAGGTGCCACTGTACGCTCTCATCTAGCTCGGCAGGCTCCATGCCAATCGAGCGAATCAGCACCTCTCGCCACTGGGTATTGGTAAAGCCACGCCGCCCTTCAAACAGCTCGTCCATATTCATGTGGGGCATCTGAATTGGCTTGAGCAGGCTGACGCCAAACGGTGACGATGACTGACCCTCTTCATGAAAATAGCTGAGCGTGGCAATCACCCAAATACCGCCTACCAGCAGTTTCTCGTGCTCTTTAACAATGCCTGCGGAGATCTCGGCATCTTTGATGCCTAAGTTACTGAACGCCGCTTCATAGCGGTCTTTTTTCTCGTTCAGGCGCACCGTGACACGATCAATCACCTTGAAGCTGCCGCGCTCGCGCACGATGGATTTCACTTTCTCCGCTTCATCCGGGCGAACGTAGTTATCCGTCAGAATCGCTTTAACGTTTTCCAATCCCGTAGCGATCACCTCCGCATCGTCTGAGGCGCAGTACATACCCAACAGGTACTCCAGCACGTAAACAGGCACGTTTGCGCCCTCTTTCACGCGTTGAGTGAGATCCTTACGCACCACGCGGCCCGCAAAGTGCGTGTTGAGCAGCGTATCCAGATCGGCATCCTGGAGGGCGTCAGTCACTTGCGTGGCGGAAGTTGAATCAAAATCCATGTGGGCGGTCACTCCTGAACGACGTTAAAAGCACAATGCACAAACATAAAAGCGTTCCCGCTGATGACTGGCCTAGAAAAAATCGTCTGTAAACGCGAGATCAATTACTACCCGGTAGCGCTCCCGTTCGGTGCCTAGGTCTTTATCCCGCAACACCAGGAAGTAGTCATTCTTGCGGTCGAATGACGTGCCTGATAGCGAGAGGCGCACCGACTTCATGCGCTCGGTCATATTGTCGCTTGCGCTATCGAAGGTCACGACCTCTTCACTGGAAACCACCTCGCTGCCCGCGTAAATCGCCACCGACAGCGTGACTGGGCGGAGGCGCTCGCTGACCGCTTCGGTTTGCAGCAGCTCAAAACGCTGAATGTTATTGACCATCTTCAGCGATGCCTTGGGTGAAATGACTTCCACCTTGCGACTGGTGCGCTTTTCCACCTTCTCGCCCCGAAGCTGCTGAACAGTAAGCACCGGCACCACAATTTCCTGGGGCATAATGCCCCCATGTACAAAACGCGCCCCGCCCACAAAATGAAAACGGTGCGCGCCTTTGGGTATCCAGAACTGGGTGTCACAGGTGGTGCCTGCGGTATCGCGGGTATGGCCGTGCCACACACTGGGGTTATCGGGCAGCGATTCACCCAGCACATAGCGCTTTTTGCTTTTGAAGGCCGATGTTGGCTTTTCTGACAGCGCCGTGCGGTCGGTAGCATCCAAGGCGCTACGCTGGAACAGGAAACCATGGTCGGCGGTGACCAGCACCGTGCTGGTGTTCAGGTGCATGAGAATTTTACGGGTCAGCTGATCCAGTTCATCAATGGCATCTTCCACCGATGCGAACGTCTCGCTTTCGGTGTTGGCGGCATCTCCACGGGCATCTACCACGTTGTGGTACACGTACATCAGCTGCACGCCTTTGATCTTTTCGCGCCCCTCTTCACGGCTCCAGCCTTTTACCTCGTCGGCGGTGACGGCTAACGCCTCCCCGCCTAGCGCGGCTTTGAGTAGCTTGCTGCGGTTCGCCGTGCCTTGGGTAGATTGGCCGTTCACCAACACCGTATCGCTGCCCGGCTGATAGCTGAGTTCCCGGTGCGGTAACAGCGAGGCCATCCCCAGGGTGGTGTAGCTGGGCACCACACCCAACTGGCTTTTTAACGTCGCTTCGCTGTAGCGCTTGGCATTAATGCGCTCACGCAGCTCTTCCGCCGCTTCATAGCGGAAGGCATCGCTAATCACCACCACCACACGCTTTTGGCGGCTAGCACCTAGCTGGGGCTGCACCCAGTCGCGGTAGAAGTGTTGCTGGCTGGGAATGTTCGGCAGCTTCCAGTGGGTGAGCCGCTGTTCGGCTTCTACGCGCTCGCTCCAGTTACGGGTGAGCTGGCCCAGGAACCACTCGTCGTAACAGCGCTCTACGGCGGCGTCCAGGTTTTTTAGCAGCTCCACGCCGGTGGCATCCGACGCCACCGCGTAATGGCGATAGGCGGTATCAAAACGGTAGAGATCGGTTTGGTACGCGTGATAAAGCGCCTCAACGCTCTCGTAATGAAAGCCTTTGGCATGCTGGTGACGCAGGCTAAACAGCGCAATAGCGGCGGTAAGCGCGGCGTACAACTGCCGATAGCGCTCGCGGCGGGCATCGTTTTTATGCCGCGATGCCCAGTAGCCATCCAAGCGCACCACAATGATGCTGTCGAATAGCTTCAGATCGGGGGCGTCCGCCGTGGGAATCGCCTGGCAGAGATCGACAATGATCTGCTTCTCCACCACCTCAAACGTCGCTACATGGCTGAGCTGCTCAAGCGGCACATCCTGCAGCTTGTCATCAATACGCTGGGCATCCGCTACCCACCCGGAAATCACATCGAACGCAGGGTAAAACCGCGAGCTATCCCGCCAGCGGGTGAGTAGCGCCCGTGACGTCGCGCGGGCATTGACCGAGGGAATGGCGACCTGACGCGCCCAGTCGGGAATATCAGAAATGCTTTCGCAGTAGCCGGTAATCAATAAACGCAGCATCAGCTGGCCGAAGTTCAGCGGCGCGTCACCGCTAAGCTCTGCTTGACTGGCGGGGTAACCCACCTCGGCCTGCAGGGCGCGCACCAGCGCAGGCACCAGGGCGTACTTTTCCGCTTCGACCAACGCCGCTGGGGTAGCCTCTAAACCCAACTCGTTAGCCACCGCTTCTTCAGCCAGATGGAACAGCAGCGTGGCGACGTCGAGGGACGTGGCCCCCACCACTACGGCCAGCATCGCTAGATCCAGCTCATCTTCACTAAGTGAGAGCGTAACCAAGCGCTTCAACGCTTCGATTCGCTTACGACTGGCTAAGAACGCCTGCCGCTGCGCCAAGTGCTCGCGCAGTACATGGCGGGTTAGGCCCAGCTCGTTGAAAATCATCGAGACACGGTCGGCGTAGAAGCGGCCAGAGTACAGCTTGATATCCAGCAGCCAGTCCTCTTCTGGGGCTGGCTCGGCAGTGGGAAAGTAGAGCAACGTCGGCGTCTCAGGCTCTTCCAGCTCCAGGCGTAGCTTCACGCCTAGGGTGGACTCCCCCGCCATGTTGATCACTTGAACGCCTTCTAACGCAAGCTCGCTGAGCGAATCCGCAAAATGGCCAGGGGCGTCGTACCAGAACACAATCCGATGGCGGTCGGTGAAGAAGGCGTGTTGTAAGCCCTGCTGGAGTTGGTCGAGCTGCATCTAGCCTCCGTGCCTGTACCGCACAAATCGACGAGCTATTGGGCGCTTCGCACCTGTGCGGGTGATCAATCATTAATAAAACATAAGAGAATGGCTGGATTCTATCACGCGTCGTAGGAAAAGCGCCGAGCCAGTGGCAACACCTTGCTCAGTACGCTTCCAGCCGGGATACCGCACGTTCAACCGGGGTTCGGTAGCTTTCTCCAAACAAAAGCAGATGGTTCAGTAGCGGATACAGCTGAAAAAGCGCCTCTCGCCTGGGCCAATCATCGGGGGCGCTGCCGTTCCAGTACGCCTCAAAGAAAGCCGAACTGGGCGAGCCGAACAGCGTCAACATCGCCAGATCCACCTCTGGGAAGTGTCGATAAACGGCGGGGTCAATGATCGCGGGGCCTTGGGGCGTGAACAGCACATTGCCTGACCACAAATCACCATGTACCAAACTCGGCGACACATCCGGCAGCCAGCGTTCTAACCCATGGGCCAACGATTCAAGGCGGTGTCGTAAACCGCTATCTAACAGCCTGTTGGAATAACACGCGTTGATGAGGGGGAGTAAACGCCGCTCTCGCTGAAAAGCGCGGCCATCCTGCATGGGCGCATTAGGCTGGGGTGTTTTCCCACAGGCGTTATCGCGGGGCCAGCCGTGCTCGTCCCCTGTCATCTCATGCAGCTTACGTAGTCCCTCACCCAGTGCCGCCTCATCGCTATGGCGGTGCGGTACTGTTTCCAATGCCTCCATCACCAGCCATTCACCCTGCTGGGCAATCACCGTCGGCAACACCAAGCCGCTATTAGCATTAGCGAGCGCCTTTAAGCCGTCGGCCTCACCGGCTAGCCGAGCGGGGTGGTCGTTCTTTACCACCACATCCCCCTCACGGGTCTGTAGCCGATACGTCGCGGCACTATCACCACCGCTGAGCGGCTGAAGCGCACCCAGGGGGCTAAGCCCCGCTTCATGTAACAATGCGGTAAGCGTGTGATTCATACGCTAACTCCCATAAACATTCACACTTAACTCAGTGCCGCACAACCGCAAGCCAAGACAGACAACCTTACTCCGAAGGCTCGCTCGTTACGCTTTTCACCAGTGCGATAGCACGGCGAACAACATCCACAGTGGCTTGCATATCTAACTGGCCGTTGTGATCTGCCTGACGGTAGTCTTCGCTATCGAGAGTGGCGACAACCATTGAGTGCCCGTGGCCAAATCGAGGGGGCTTCTTGGTTCTAAGGCCAAATGTTTCAGAGTGCGTCACGATCTTATGATGCCAATGACGCCGCAGCGCCGCTCTTTTTAGGGCCTCTGGTACGTCAATACGAAAGCGCAGCTCTTGGTTATCAACGAGCTGAATATGCAAAATATCCTCAAAGCCGCACCAAAATCCTAAAAAACCACCTGACTGGTTGGGCACATAGCCCCAGTTACCTTCGCCAAGCTGCTCCTTGAGTGCTTTGTAGAATCCTATCCAGGCGTACCCATCCCATTCCCCGAATGGCCGTGCCCGATAAGCTTCTACCCGTGTGTCCCAATGCTGAAGCCACGCTAAATAATCATGAAAAATAGCGTTACTTGTCCCAGATCCTGCTTCAAGCACAGCTAACACATCACGTCGCGAGAACGGCTGAAACCCATTGCGATAAATCGCTTTGTAGCAGCTCTGATCACCCGTTTTGAAGTATAACGCCAAGATATTCTCAGGCTGGTAACCCCTGCCCTGAATATCGGTAAGGTACTTAGCCAGCTGGTTGGAGTGCGCCTCCGTATGCGTTTTATCCTCAATGACGATGGCGTAGTTACCATCAAGCACGCACAACACATCAATATGCTTACTCTGGCGCGTTACACTAACCTCGGTAAACTGCGGCAACGGTTTGCTATGCTTTGCGAAAAAAGCAGCGATCAGCTCTCTCGCACACGCATGGAGCTGGGGGTCTGCTGACGCATACTGGGTATCTGCCCATGCCAATAACCATGCGATGAAGGCATCCTGCGATAGCTCTGTTGTGGCAAACGAAAATAGGTTGGGTTTTTCGAGCATGGTTGGTTCAACGGTTGTCATGTTATTACTGGAGATTAGTGAATCATTGTTGACGCATAAGTAACCCAATATTGCACTAAAGAGAATAATTAGCTCGGCGCAATATATTGTGCGCTAGGAGTTCACAACGCCTCATAGTAATGACGGATCATCTGCGCCATTAGCTTGCGACGCGCCGCGAGAAAATCTCGGTAGTTGTAAGCAGTGACGGTGTCCAGAAAGTCCGGGATAGCGTTCTCTCTCAGGTTAGCTTGAAGGTCTGCCTGATGAGTGATTTCACCTAACGTTAGCTCACCGGTGTCACATTGTGCCTTCACCTTGGCCATATAGGTTTGCGGGGGATAGTCTTTAATAGCGATATTGATGGGTGTTTCCGTCAGCGCAAAGTTGGCTACTTGGTTGTAGTCACCCTGTTTTGGGAAGCCATTCTTAATCAAATAATTCTTAGGAACAATATGATGCATATCACCATGCCCTTCGATCATCTGAGCAACATTTATCGACTTCGACAAAAACCCGCGGACACCCTTGCTAACTAGCGCTGCTAAGTAAATTTGGAACGCTGGACTACGCTTGCTAGGTGATACCAGTTCCTGCAACAAGGCCACTTTCCAGAAGCCATCGCCAAGCTCTGATTCTTCCAGAATGCGCAGGTAGCCATCAGCGCCGTGTTCGCTAATCCGGCGCAGGTCGGTTTCCCAGGTTGATTCGAAACTACCCACCGCACGGCCGGTGAGTAGTGTCATCACGAACCAACGTTTGACGATACGCGCCCGCTCGCCCTCGCTCAGCTGGTCGTCGTTGCGCAGCCGCAAATACAGCGCGTAGGCGAAGTTCAGTGCGTTCTTCGAGCCAATCATGCTAGCGTCGATAAAGCCCGCCGACTTAATCATCATCACAAAGCGTTCAAGGTGAGTCTTGCGCACCAATTGATCCAGCGCGTCGGAAAACCGCGCATAAGCAGCGGGGATGCGGCTTTCGTCAATCTTGCGAGTTTCTGGATCGAGACCGGAAAGCTCGCTGACAATCGCTCCGGCCTTGCCACGGCTGAAGCCCACCAGCCCTGCAATGCGGATCACATCGGTGTATTCTGGTTGAAACAACTCATCTGACTGGCGCTTGAGCCACTGGATCTTGTCCAAGTGTGGCGAGGCGGCAAATTCTTCATCGTTAGCGCGGATGTCGTCGAAGGCGTGACCGGACACAGTGAGATGGCAAAAATAATCAATCAGCTTACGCAGGTTGCGCCCTTCATCGCCATAGGTGGCGATCTTGCTCATGACGAAGTCGGCGCTGGAAAGTGGAACGCCCTTGGCGTTGATACGCACAAATATCTCAGCGACCGTTTCCACATCCAAATCATCGTTAAGAGAGATCACACCGACCTGGGCGTGTTCAATACCTGCGAGCTTCGCTACCGCAGCCTCGACCTGCCCCTCATCGACACCGGGGTTCTTGTCAAAATAGTGACGTAGAAAGGTCAGCTGGCTAGTGCCCGAGAAAAACTCGCTAATATCGTGAATCCACTGGCTGCTATTACTGATTGCCGGGGTGCGTGTAGCAAACTCCTCGTTCAACGGGTTGAACGCGATGGCAATGCGCTTTTTCTGGTAGCGCTTGCCCACCACCGGCTGCCCCGCCACCGCTGCACGCAGTGCTGTTACCCGCTGCTGGCCGTCAATCAAAATCTGTTGATGAGCCGCCACGTCGCCGCCTTTCAGCTTGGCGCCTACTGACTGCCAAGTGATCAGGTAGCCCACCGGATAGCCGTTATATAAAGAATCCATCAGGTCGCGTACCTGGGATGTTTTCCACACGAATGGCCGTTGCAGCTCCGGGATGGCAATCTTGTCGCTGCGCACATCCGCCAAAACTTGGCTTACTGCGGTCTGTTTTACTTCGTATTTGGCCATGCCTGATCCTTGTTGCGCTTGTATTGTTGCCGGATAGCTTTATCCATGTCACCTAGCGCGCATAAAGCTTTCAAAACGACTTGATCTTAGATGCGTGTGATTTTTTTCCGGATCTTGACGCTAGCCATCTTTAGAGTGGAGACTGATAGCTCTCCAGCCATACTTATTTTTCGCTTTATCAAAAGCGGCTACTGCAACGCCCTTCGCTTGGCAGTTATCTGTTTGTGTAGATGCCAGAGATGCATGAACAAATATATCGCCATTCACAAAGCCAAACCCTCTATCGGTAACGCTTAGTGTGCCGTCAAATAAACGAATATCAGGGGATTCAAAATGGTCGCCAATGTTCACTGACACTACCTCGGGTTTATCTGAGGATAAATCGCAGAGCACCTCAAGGGGCGTGCCTGGCTCGGGAAAATTACGCTTGGGAAAAACGCCTTTTCTCGCAGAAAGTGTCATATCACGGGATACGTAAATATTCGCGCCTTTTAAAGAGGCATGGACATTTCGCAGAATGCCGGCATAACGCTGTGGCTTGGCAATAGTGTATTGCTCAGCGCCTGTCGATAAGCTACGAGTAATTGCATCAAAGTCACTGTAATCAACTGAGGCATCGAACCAGGGGGATGAGGTCAACTCCAAGATATTATCCCGGGGCGTCCATCCATTCTGGCTGTATATCTCCAACAGCTTACTCAGTGCCTTAGATGCGTTCTCGTTCTCTCCGATCTCATGGAATCGCTCGGCGATCTGAACCAGGCCCTGGATACTGAATTTCGGGTCATGGGCAGAAGATAATCCATTTGCCAGAAGTTTGATTGCAACATAAGGCTCATCTTCATAAGTCTTCGCTAGGCCAAACCAGGCCCATGACTCATTGCGCTTACGTTGAAGAACTGTCAGATATGCGTCTCTCGCCCTTTGCAGTTCATCGGCCTGCAAATAGACTTTGGCCTTGTCGTACGCTAGCCAGACCTTTCCTGCAGGCGAATCGTCCGCGACCTCTTCAGCATATTTGAGAAACGCTACGATCCGAGGCGCTGACAATGTGCTTCCTTCACTGTTAAGCAGGTAGCATGCAGCAACCATTCTAGCCAGCTTCTGAACGGTGCTGGGTGATTCGCCTTTGTCGGTAACAAAGGGCTTATGGTCGTCAGCATTAAATAGCTTACTCCCAGACATCAATATAAAGGAGCAAATAGGTTCACAAAACTTTCCGATCTTGTTGAAAAGATTCCATAACCTGAAATCAATGTTATCGCTCGGCAGGGTAAGCTCCAAGTCAGATATGCGTGACGCCCACAGATCGATCGCCTGTTGTTCAGATGGTCGTGGAGTATTGTTTTCACGTGATTTGATAGGCTCTGCTTTCAATTTTAGTGCCGCATAGATCACCCAGAATAGCGATGTTTTCAAAAATTCATTGTTCTTATCTTGCTGTAACACCTGATAGCCAGCCTGCCAGGCTCCCTCTAAATTATTGTTTGATTTGAGCTCCCTGATATCGTCAAAGATACTCATGCTAGGGCCTCCATAGCATTGGTAAAGCGAGTGATCGCTTTTTCTGAAGTTGCTCGGCTAATTCGTATGGAGCTAACCATACCTCGTTTATCTGCATTGATATGTACATCTACAGCGTCTTCGCCTCCTACAAATACCAGTTGAAGGAGATAAGCACTTTCGCTGGCATGAGCAAGGCTGAAACCATGAAGCGTCAGTTTTTCTAAAACTGCATCAAAGGCGTCTTGCAGAGCAGGACTTTGGGCTTTAAATGGCTCAACAATCAGCTTATCAATGATTGTTTGATCTTCTGGATTACCACAGATGAAGACCTTTGTGGTGATAGTTTTCTTCTTGTCGTAGTGAAGGCGTACGGCGACATTAGCTTGCTGATCGCGCTCAATGAATTTAACTACCACCTGAAATGGATACTCGTTCCACTCTCCAATGCGCCATGCTGATTTCTCCAGGCGCTCGCGCAAAGCCAGCAGCAGTGGCAATAACTCGATATCGCTAAATCCTGGGGGTGGAACAATAAATGCTTCTTGCTCTTTCGGCTGCCGAGCAGAGTCGTAGAACAGTCCTGCATTGACGGCAAACGGCCCTACTCGGAGATCATGGGCTCGGCTAACAGTGGCGTAAATCAAGGGTGTGAGCGCAGGCATCTGTCGAACGACCAGCTGTTCTTCAGCGATGGTAGAGGCAGTGTATAGCCAACGAAAATAGTCAGCATTGTTAGGTTTCCCACCCGAAGAGCTGCGGGATGCGTTCACCCACACACAGGGCCAATGTCGCCCCTGAGCTCTATGCAGCGTCATGACATGCGCAGGGCGAATCAGAGCAGCAGTCGCGTAACCCTGGGCTTGGAGAACCTTGTATTCGTAACGGTCATAGCTTGCACGGGCTTCCGCGTAGGCCGGATCTTTCTTATCTGGCAGCCTTGCCTTCTGTTCAGCTAGCAATGGTTTGGCAAGCTGACGGGCCAGTACCTGTAATGCAAGCACTTGGTCTGTGGTCAGCTCAGGACGCTCTGCTTCGTAGAAATCTATCAGATAACGGAACGTTACCTCACCGACACCGGGTAAACGACAGTGAGCAAGCTGGAAGCGCAGGTCGGTAGGCTTGCTTCTTCCGCGTAACTGCACACTATGTGTTTCAATACCCTCATCGACACCATCAATAAGCGCTATTTCACCAGCACTTATCCAGCGCAGTTCAGAGCTCGCCCAAGTTTCAGAATCAGCAGCAATGATCGGTGTACGGTTGTAGAAATCGACCCGATCCCTGATACCCAGTCGTAATGGACTTGTGTGGCCCAAAATTCTGGTTTTAACAGCAGCGTTGATTTTACGGCTTTGTTCATGAGTAGCACAAAGCAGTATGGATTCCGCGCACACATTACTGACATCTGGCTCCCAGTTAGCCTTGTTGCCCTCATGCTGGATCTGCAATCGCTTTCCGACAACACGGGGCAGAGAGTTGAACCGGGTGTTGATCACGCGGCTGACTAAGTGGGATTGAAACTGACTCAACGCATCTTGCGGATCAGGCACAACCTGTTCAGACAATAGCTCCCCCACTACAGACAACTGCCGATATTCCAACAAGCTATCACTCATCAGGCTACGTTGCTGCGAGCCACGCGGAGTCTGGTATGGGTCGCCGATGACCACAAATGGGGCTTTATACGACTCTATTACTGACAGAAAATCCTGAATCAAATGACCAGAACCATAACGCCTGTCGGTTGTGCTGAATTCTTCGTCACTCAGCAGGTGTGCATCAACAAGAACAGGAATCTGGCGTGGCGACAATAAGCCTTGTTTTATTTTGTGAACACCGATTTTGCGGTCATTTATGATCTCAAAATTATCTGGTTCACGGCTATATAGCCAAGTATATATGGATGTGGGTTGTGCCTGCGGATGATGATAAGTACCGGATAACCGCGCACTGGGAGTAAGAAGCAGCACTTCGTATCCAGCAGCGCCAATTTCCTCTACTACGTGGGGAAATAGAAAGCGCTTCCCCGTTGAAGCCATGCCAGCTAAACGGAATAAACCGGTCGCATTCTGTAACCAGTGACGTAACTGCTGTAGGAGCACGCTTTGTTTATGTGTGAAAGCAGCGTTTGTGCTCGTATTTTCCAGCCTTTCACCCAATAGTCTCACGTCGGGTACGCCAGCTGGTTCATAGTGCTCAATACCCAGCTGCTTGATCATTCGCTCGATACCTGTCGGAGGAAGCGAAATTTCCTTGCTAACGATGGCGTCCAGATCTCTCACAAGCTGACGTTCATCAGTGATATGAAACCAAGGTTTGATGCCACCGGGTAGGTGGCCTGCATCAAACTCTACCGCTCCCTCAAAAACGACCAATGCTGCAGTATGCCGCCAGTTACAAGCGGTATTGAGATCAGCCATGTTGCGACTAAGAAAGTCGATCAGGGCATGTTTATTGATCGTAAGCTGGCGTAGTGGGTTAACGCTGGCACCGCCTTTAACTTCCACGCTATGGCCGGACTCATTAGTCATCACCCATGGCCCGCTTTCAGAAAACGCCAGGGTTCCACTGAACGCCTTGAAATCAATAATGATCAGCGCGTTGGGCTTTATGACCAGCGCATCTAGTTCCCGGCCACCAACGTAAAAATTGGCTAACAAGCGCCAATCTTGATTGGTGGACAGACAATGCATGCTAAGAGCATCGTACAGTCGGTCGAATGCCTTGTTTTCATGTGTGTGATCAAATTGTCTCCCGCGATATGCCTTCAATGCCATCCTTGCAATTCCTTAATTTTCGGCAAAGGTATTATTAGCCTGCCTTTTCGCCCGTCACGGTCTTCACTTCCGCCAACAAACCCCCAAACTTCCCGTAATTCACCTTCACGCCGTCATCCAGATCCAGCGAGATGCGTTGGTCGGCGTAGTGGTGGAGCTTATCGTCGAAGGTGTTGATTTCAGCTTGTTGTTTATAAAGCTTGCTTAGCTCTTTCTCAATCGCTTTCGCTTCGGCGGCGGAAGTGCTGGCCTCTTTGTCTTGCTCTAGCTTTTCCACGTAGCTGGCGAGCTTGGTAGTGAGCGGAATGAAGTAGTCGGTGCGCATCTCCGCCAGGGTGCTTTCGTTGTAGCGGCGAAAGGTATCCAACAGCCAGTCCTCCTCGAACGCGAGTTCAGCGCGAGGGAAGTAGAGCAGCATCGGCGCCTCTAGCTCATCCAGCTCCAGGCGCGTTTTTACGCCCAGGGTCGACTACCGCGCCATATTGAGTATCTGCACACTGTTGAGTGACAGTTCGGGCAGTGCATCGGCAAATGGCCCGGGGCGTCGTACCAGAATACAATCCGATGCATGTCAGTGAAGAAGGCGTACTGAAGCCCCTACTGGAGTTGGTCGCGCTGCATCTAGTCTCCTTGCCGATTGAACACAGTAAAGTTACTTACCGCCGACATCACGGAAGCAGGTATGAAAAACTCCATGAGGCAGCTCTTCATGATTCATAGGCGTCCTGGATTTCATACCTGAGGGCTTTGACCTCATTTAACAGTGATGTGATTTCTTCAGATAGCTCCGTACTATTTTCGGCCTGACTTCTAATTTCGCCTAAAGATTTATCGATTTCACTGATCGGTTCTAAAAAAGCAGAGGCAATAAAGGTTAAAACCTGTTCATCAAACACATCTTTTGTACTTTTTGCATACTCACGAAACCCTTTCCGAATATCACGCCTAATTTGCAAGATTTTTTTCTCATGCTCAGCTTTCTGATAATCATCAAGGATTTGCATACCAACACCTACGACTGCCATTGCTGGGCCAAGAAACTTTGCTCCTTTGCCGATCTTATCGGCAATTTTCACGGCTTCCCATGGACCAAACTTATAGTTGAACAGCTTCCCAACGCCTTTTACTATGTCGTGAAGTTGGCTACCCGAGACTCCCCCTAAACCAGACTTACCAGATGCACTTATTGCACTCTTAGAAACAACAGAGAACCCTTTTTCTGCTGAAGTTAAAAGGCCTTTTGTAAGCGCATTGCTTAGCACTAATGGGTCATTACTTGAAAAACCACTTAAATCACTTTCGCCTGACCTTAGGTCAAACTCTTTAGCTTCTCTTAGAGCCTCCATAACTTTGATGGCAGCTGGTGTTGTAGTAAGATCTGCTAGCTCTTTTTCCAAGTCTTCAACGATTTCAATAGAAACTTCTTTAATGCTTTCCATTGCAGAATCTGTAAGTTTTTCACACTCATATATTGCTTGATCTTGAGTTTTTTGAAATTCGTCAGAGTCATTACCAATGGAGTCAGCAAGTTGATTGCCATTTTCTATAACGCGAACATCAAAATCGTCAAGGATTGCCCGTACTTTCTTTTGATAATCACGCTTATTGTTGTTGAAAATTCGCTTATATTGACTCAAAACACTAACAACACCTCTACTCAAAGGGTTGTCAATAGTCAAGCTGTCAACTCTATCTTGCAATTTATTTTGATATGTTTGAAGTGGCGTGGTAAGTCTTGAATAAATTCCTTTTCTAGCAACAAAGCTATCAATTTCTTTAATAAATCCATCACGATTTGAGATCGCTATTAGCTCTTTGCGTTCTTCTTCATCCTCTTCATCTAAAGCATCAAAGTAGGACTCTGCATCCGTAAAAACAATAGGAAAATCTTCTGGTATTTTTGGTTCTAAAACCTTCGTTATTCCAGAAATCTTTGTTGCTTTGTTGGCCGCATCGCTTTCAAATTTGTTAATGATTATCATCAACTCATTAGCTCGACCTTTTTCGAAACAAAGGTTCCGGAAAGAAGCGCCCACGACATCATCAAAAAGCTCATTGGTGATTACATAAGCAATGAGATCTGCTCTATCAATTGCATCAAGTGCTTTTACATCGTGGTCTTCACATTGCCCTGCTAAAATACCTGGTGTATCCCAGATTGATAGAGAGTTGTATCTGTACTCTGCAACAGAGTCGGTTGTTACACCTGCGCCAATTTTTACACTGTCATTGCTCGTTAGCATCTTTATTAAAGAAGACTTTCCTGCGCTATACTGCCCCGCAAATACTATGCTAAGACGCGAGGAACCCTTATCTAAGGTCGATAGATCCCCGTTACCATCGACACTTCCTAACAATTTGACTACACGACCGCCAAGTTCATCAACTTTATTTGTGAATATGCTATAAAAAATATCCGTCATTTTCTTACTCCAGGTTAATCGCTAATAATATTAATTTGGCATGAACAAAGGGCAGCAACCATTTTTATTCTTCTATGGTCTTTTCCAATAACCTTGCCCACGTTATCTTTCTTTACACGGATTTCAACAGATTTCTCATCGAAAACACTAACTTCTTCAACAAGACCGCGGTATAAGTGTAAAATCTTACTTTTTATATCTTTATCATATACTACTCGTACATTTTCTCTCATTGTCAAGCCCAATGACCGCAAAAGCGATGAGTCCCTAAAATAACCATCAACGATGAAATAGCACGCATAGCCAGGGACTCTGACTATTTTTTTCACTCTGGGAATTTTAAAGTGCTCGCCAGTTATGATAAATGCAACCTTATGCAATAGTCTTATATTTATCTCTTGAGCCACATTATTTATTTTCTCCTCTTTTTCTTCAAGATTTTTAGAGATCTCTTTTATAGAGCCACATAACACAAGTAAATTGTTTTTAGCTGGACTAACTAACTC